>JAHJYN010000019.1 GCA_018826885.1 Alphaproteobacteria bacterium
AAGGCCAGCCGCGCCCGCAGCGCCGAGGCCCGCTCGCCCCAGCGCAGGCCCTTGAGGCCGTCCCGCTCAATCTCCCCCTTCAGCAGGTCCGCGATCTGCGCCTTGTCGGGGGCACCCAGCGACACCTCCTCGACCACCAGTTCGCCGATCCGCTTGAGGCGGCGCACCTCCATCCGGCCGGACGGGGTGCGGACCATCCGCTCCTCCTCGACCATCCGGTGGCCCAGCGCGTCAATATCCACCGGGCAGGCCAGACGGATGCGGTCGCCGCTGACCCCGCCGCTCAGCTCCGCCACGGCCAGCCAGGGCGACCCGGCCAGCGCATCGGTCGGCTCCAGAAAGGCCCCGCGCCCGGATGCCAGTCGCACCTCGCCCGGCTTTCCGCGCGCCCGCGCCACCCGCTCGGGGAAGGCCTCCACCAGCAACAGGCCCGCATCAACCTCCAGCCCCTTCCCGCCGCCAGCCAGCCGCGCCCAGCGGTCGGCCAGCTTCAGCGCGTCGCGGGCGCGGGGCGAGCGGTCGCGCTCCAGCGCCTCCAGCCGGTCGCGCAGATCGGTCGAGGTCCCGCCCAGACCCGGTTCCCCCAGGATCGCGGCGATCCGCGCGCCGGTCAGGGCATCCCCCCGGTCCGAGGCCACAGCCATCATATGGGCCAGCCGCGGACTCATCGGCAGCTCGGCCATGCGCCGCCCGTGCGGGGTCAGGTCGCCCCGCTCGTCCGAGGCGCCCAGCCGGGTCAGCACCGCCCGCGCCTCGGCAAAGGCGCCCGCCGGCGGCGGGTCGATCAGCGCCAGCCCCTCGGCCGACCGTGCCCCCCAGCGCGCCAGATCCAGCGCCAGACCGGTCAGGTCGGCCTCGAGGATTTCGGCGGGCTGTTCCGGGATCAGGCCCCGACTCTGTTCCTCGTCCCACAGGCGATAGCAGGTGCCCGGCCCCACACGCCCCGCCCGGCCTCGACGCTGATCGGCCGAGGCGCGGCTGACCCGTACGGTCGCCAGCCGCGTCAGGCCACTGGCCGGATCAAATCGCGGCACCCGCGACAGCCCGCTGTCGACCACCGCCGTAATCCCCGGCAGGGTCAAACTGGTCTCGGCCACGGCAGAGGCCAGGATCACCCGGCGCATCTCCTGCGGCGGAGCCGACAGGGCCCGGTCCTGCGCGGCCCGTTCCAGCCCGCCGTACAGGCTGACCACTTCAACGCTCGCGGGCAGCTTCGCCTCGGACAGCGCCCGCGCCGTCCTGTGAATTTCCGATTGCCCCGGCAGGAAGACCAGCACCGACCCGCCCGTCTCGCCCAGAGCCCGGCGCACGGCCCGGGCCACGGCCGCCTCAAGCCGTTCCGCAGGATTGCTGCCCAGATGCACGGTCTCGACCGGAAAGGCCCGGCCCTCGGCCTCAATCACCGGCGGGCCGTCCAGCACCTTGACCATGGAGGCCACATTCAGCGTCGCCGACATGACCACCAGCTTCAGGTCAGGACGCAGCAGCTCCTGCGACTGGCGGGCGAGGGCGAGCCCCAGATCGGCGTCCAGACTGCGCTCGTGAAACTCGTCGAACAGGACGGCGGACACGCCCTCGAGCCCCGGATCGGCGATGATCCGGCGGGTGAAGATGCCCTCGGTGATGACCTCGATGCGGGTCTTCGGCCCCACCCGGCTTTGCAGGCGGGTGCGATAGCCGACCGTCTCGCCCACCGGCTCGCCGCGCAACTCAGCCATACGCTCGGCCGCAGCCCGGGCGGCGAGGCGCCGGGGTTCGAGTACAAGGATGGTGCCGGCCCGCCCGACGTCGCTGTCCAGCAGGGCCAGCGGCACGCCCGTGGTCTTGCCCGCACCCGGCGGCGCACCCAGCACGACGGCCGGGTGGTCCCGGACCGCCGCAATCAGGCGGTCCAGAACCTCATGGATGGGCAGGTCGGACGCCGCAGGGCGGCCAGGCGTGGTCGTCACGGCGTCCGGCTGCTCCCGGTCAGCCCAGCAGCTGCGGGAACATGCCCAGCACCAGAATGGCGGTCACCGCCAGCGGGCACAGCCAGGCCACCAGAAAGCGCCACATCGACAGCGCGCCCCCGGTCAGGCCGGTCTCGGCATCGACGATCTTCTTGTCGGCCACCCAGCCGATGAACAGGGCGGTCACCAGACCCGACAGCGGCAGGAACAGCTTGGAGGTGATGCCGTCGAAGGCGTCGAACCAGCCCGCATTCTCAAAGCCCGGAATGAAGGGGATCGGCCGCTGATCGGCGAGGATGTTGAACGACAGGGCCGACAGGATCCCGAGGGCGAAGATGATCAGCCCCATGCCCCAGGCGGCGGCGCTGCGCGACACACCGAACTTCTCGGTGATCCAGCCCACCGAGATTTCCAGCAGCGACACCGACGAGGTCAGGGCCGCAAAGAAGGCCAGCACGAAGAAGCCGAAGGCCACGATCGCGCCGCCCGGCATCAGGTGGAAGGCGGTCGGCAGGGTCTGGAACATCAGGGTCGGGCCGGCGTCCGGCTGAAGGCCGACGCTGAACACGATCGGGAAGATGGCCAGACCGGCGATGATGGCAACGCCCGTATCGGCAAAGGCGATGGTGCCGGACGTCGAGCCCAGATTGGTGTCCTTCGAGGCATAGGCGCCATAGGCGATCATGGCCCCGCCGCCGAGGCTGAGCGAGAAGAAGGCCTGACCCAGGGCCGAGCTCATCACACCCGGCTCGGTGATGCGGCTGAAGTCGGGCGAGAACAGGAAGTTGATGGCCTGGGCAAAGTCCCCCGTCATCGCGGCATAGATGGTGATGCCGATCAGCAGGAAGAAGAAGGCCGGCATCAGCCACACGGCCGCGGCCTCGATCCCGCCCTTCACGCCGCGCGCGACGATCAGCACGGTCAGGATCACGAAGATCGACTGCATGCCGACCAGCAGGGCCGGGTTGGCGAACAGGGCCGGCATCATGTCGCGGATCGATTCCGGCGACTGGTCCGGATAGGCGCCGCCCAGCGCATTGCCGCCCGACACTGCCTCGAACAGGCCCATGCCGCTGGTGCCAATGAAATAGACGACCCAGCCGGCCACCACGCAATAGAAGGACAGGATCAGGGTGTTGGCGATCAGACCCAGGACGGCCATGGCACTCCAGGCCGGGCTGGCGCCGGACTGCCGCGCCAGATGGACGGCGCTGCCGATGGTCGAGCGCTGGCCGTGGCGGCCGATCAGGGTCTCGGACAGCAGCAGCGGTGCCGCGATCAGGACGACGCACAGGATGTACAGCAGCACGAAGGCGCCGCCGCCATTCGTCCCCGCCTCGGTCGGAAACCGCCACAGATTCCCCAGGCCGACGGCCGATCCCGTCGCCGCCAGTACGAACGCCGTCTTGGACGACCATTTTGCCTGCCCCGAGGGCGAAGACGCGACCATATAAACACTCCCCCGCACCGGTGACCCGTCGGCCCCGGCACTGTTTGGTTACCGTTGCGGCGACCTTGAAGGCGCCCCCCCCTTGAATCAACCCCGCAGTGGCGGAACACAGCGTCTGAAAATAACTCTTCCCGCCCCTCAAGATGACGATTGCGTGAAAACCGGGGCCGATCTAGCTTCCGCCCCGGAGCGCTGGCGGCCCGTTTTGGACTGCCCGTCCCAGCCCGCAAGCGCGGGCACATCCGGAGGGGAATTTATGTGGCGCGTTAAGTCACTGGACGCGATCTTGGCCACGGCCGAGAAGAAATCGCTTCATCGTTCGCTGGGTTGGTTTCAGCTGACCCTGTTTGGCATCGGGTGCGTGATCGGCACCGGCATCTTCGTATTGACCGCCGCCGGAGCTCAGAAAGCCGGCCCGGGTCTGATGCTGGCCTTCCTGATCGCGGGTGCGATCTGCATCGTCGCCGCGCTCTGCTACGCGGAAATCGCCTCAATGATCCCGGTCGCAGGATCCGCCTATACCTACAGTTACGCCGTCGTCGGCGAGGTCCTTGCCTGGACCGTGGGTTGGGCCCTGATCCTCGAATACGCGGTCGCTGCCTCTGCCGTGTCGGTCGGGTGGTCCGGCTATTTCACCGGGACAATATTAAACGAATTCATGGGGGTGCAGTTACCCGCATACCTCGCCGCCGGACCTTTGGCCCTCGGCGGCGCACCGGGCGGCTTCATCAATCTGCCGGCCGTGACAATCGCCCTGATGGTCACGGGGCTGCTGGTCATCGGCACCAGCGAAAGCGCCAAGGTCAACGCCGTGCTGGTGGCCATCAAGGTCACGGCGCTCACCGTGTTCGTCGCCCTGACCTTCACCTCGCCCGAGTTTGACGTGGAGCGGTTCAACCCCTTCCTCCCGGCAGGCGTGTTCGGCGGGTTCGGAAGCGGACTGGGGGCCGTCGGTGCGGCGGCGACAATCTTCTTCGCCTATGTCGGGTTCGACGCTGTTTCGACAGCGGCTGAGGAGACCAAGAACCCTCAACGCAACGTGCCGATCGGTCTTATCGCGTCGCTGCTGATCTGCACCGTCTTCTATATCCTGGTTGCCGCCGGAGCCATCGGCGCCATCGGGGGACAACCGATCATGGGCCCGAACGGCATCCCGTTCCCGGCCGGCTCGGAAGAACTGGCTCGCCAGTGCGCCCTTCCGGCCTATGGCGAGGCCCTCGTCTGCTCCAATGAAGCCCTGGCGCACGTTCTCCGCCAGATCGGGTTCGGACCCATCGGCAACGGTCTGGGCGTCGCCGCCTTCCTGGCCCTGCCTTCGGTGATCCTGGTCCTGATCTTCGGTCAGACGCGGATCTTCTTCGTCATGAGCCGCGACGGCCTGCTGCCGAACTTCCTCAGCCGCGTGCATCCCAAGTGGAAGACGCCGCACATCGTCACCATGGTGACCGGCGTTGCAGTGGCCTTCTCGGCCGCCTTCCTGCCGGTTGGACAGTTGGCTGACATCGCGAACGCCGGGACCCTCTATGCCTTCATGATGGTGGCTCTCGCTGTGCTGTTGCTCCGGCGATCGCAGCCGAACCGGCATCGCCCGTTCCGGACGCCGCTGGTCTGGCTGGTGGCCCCGCTGACGATCGCAGGCTGTGTGTTCCTGTTCTTCAACCTGCCTGCGGACGCCATGATGGTGCTGCCGATCTGGGGCGCTATCGGCCTGGTGATCTACTTCCTCTATGGCCGCAGCCACAGCCATCTGGGTCGTGGCATTGTCGAGGTGCCGGAACTGGAGGCGGATGCCCCGCATCCCATGCCAGACCCGTCCCTGACGGACGACAAGAAAGACTGATCGGGCAGCGCTCGAAGGAAAGGCCCGGAGATCACTCTCCGGGCCTTTTCGTATTCGGGAGGCCGTTTCGCCTCAGGTGACGACCGAAGGCGCCGTCCGGCCCAGCCGGGCCTCGATGTCAGCAAAGGCGCGCGAGACCTCCGCCACGGCGGCCAGGGCCTCGGCCGGATCGCGGTGCAGGTCGCCCGCCGGGTCCTGGAACCGCTCCAGATAGACCCTTAGCGTGGCGCCCGACGACCCGGTGCCCGACAGGCGGTAGGTGACGCGGGCGTCCGGGCTCAGCCGGACCGTTATGCCCTGCTGCTTCACCTCTGACCCATCCACCGGATCACTGTAGGCAAAGTCCTCGGCCGACTGCACGCGATAGCCGGCGATCTGCTGGCCCTCCGCCCCGGCCGCCGCCTCGCGCAGGCTCTGCATGAAGGCCTTGGCCGGGCCGACCTCCAGCCCCTCATAGTCGTGCCGCTGATAGTAGTCCCGGCCGTACCGCGACCAGTGGCCGACTACCACCTCGCCGACCCCCTTGCCGGTTGCCGCCAGCACATTCAGCCAGAACAGCACGGCCCACAGACCGTCCTTCTCGCGCACATGGTCCGAGCCGGTGCCAAAGCTCTCTTCGCCGCACAGGGTGATCCGGCCGGCGTCCAGCAGATTGGTGAAGAATTTCCAGCCGGTCGGCGTCTCGTGCATCTCAATGCCAAGGGCTGCGGCGACGCGGTCCGCCGCGCGGCTGGTCGGCATCGACCGCGCCAGTCCCTTCAGACCGTCCCGGTAGCGCGGCACACAGTCGGCATGGGCCGCCAGGATCGCCAGACTGTCGCCGGGCGACACCACCATCATCGGCCCCATGATCATATTGCGGTCCCCGTCCCCGTCCGAGGCAGCCGCGAAATCCAGCGGATCCTCGCCGAACATCCGGGCCGTCAGCTCGGGCGTATGGTCCGGATGCGGGTCCGGATGTCCCCCGCCAAAGTCCGGCAGGGGCTCACCCCGCAGGACTGTCCCTGCCGGCGCACCCAGCCGCCGCTCCAGAATCTCGATCGCATAGGGACCGGTCACCGCATTCATGGCGTCAAACGCCATGCGGAAGCCGGGCTGCGAGACCAGCGCCCGGATGGCGTCGAAATCGAACACCGTCTCCATCAGATCGGCATAGTCCGCGATCGGATCGACGACCTCGACCACGCCCTCGCCCAGGCGGGTCTCGCCGACCAGCGACAGGTCGGGCGCCGCGTCCTGCAGAATGCGCCAGGCCGTCAGCGCCTTGCTGCGCGCGAACACACCGGCGGTGAAGGTCGTCGGCGCCGGGCCGCCACTCTCCGTATTGTATTTGACGCCAAAGTCGCCGTCCGGGCCGCCCGGATTGTGGCTGGCCGACAGGATCACCCCGCCTTTCGCCCCGCGCTTGCGGATCAGATGTGAGGCCGCCGGCGTCGACATCAGGCCGTCGCGGCCCACGATCACCCGGGAAAAGCCATTGGCCAGCGCCATCCGCACCACGATGGCGGCCGCCTCGCGACAGAAGAACCGGCCGTCCCCCCCGACCAACAGGGCGTCACCCGGCTGCGGGGCCGCCTCGTCAAAGACAGATTGCAGAAAGGCTTCCAGATAGCCGGGCCGCGTGAAGTCGCGCGTCGACTTGCGCAGGCCCGAGGTGCCGGGCTCCTGATCCTGCCACGGGGTGATGCTGACGCTCTGGACGGACACGAAATACCCTCGGCCTGCGGCGGCGCGAGGCCACCCGAAGGCCAGGTATCTAGAGCGTTTTGATCGTCAGGCGAAGGTCAGGCGATCGGCGCCGTCAGCCACCCGAGCAGACTGGCCGCACTCACGGCCCCCGTCACCACGCCGACGGTCACCGCCAGACGCGCATTCCGAACCACAAAACCAAAGACATCACTGAACATGGCAGCCTCCCCGGACGCCCCAATAGCGCCACAATCGAGACCGTTCAGCAAGGTGTACAAAGGGTTAATGCGCTAACAACTGCGTGATTCGCCCCGTCGGCGAGTCAGGTGATGCAAAACGATGGCCGAGGTCGCCGCCACATTCAGCGAATCAAAGCCCGACGCCATCGGGATTCGCACCGGCCGGGCGCGGGCCAGCACCTCAGGCGGCAGCCCCGGACCTTCCGCCCCCAGCAGCACCAGCGAGCGCGCGGGCGGCTCCAGCTCCAGCAGGTCGGGCCCCTCCCCCGGCGTCAGCGCCAGCGGGACATAGCCATGGGCCTCGGCCCGCTCGACCATCGCCCGGGCCGACAGGTCCGCCATCAACGGCGTCCTCAGCACCGCGCCCACCGACACCCGTATGGCCTTGCGGTAGAAGGGATCGCAGCAGCCGGGATCGATCATCACCCCGCACGCTCCCAGCGCCGCCGCATTGCGAAAAATGCCGCCCATATTGTCGGCATTGCCGATCCCGACAGCCCCGACCAGCATGGAACGCTCCGGGCGTGTTGCCAGAAAGGTATCGGGATCCAGCGGGTCGGGCTTCTCGCCCAGCGCCAGAATGCCCCGGTGCAGGTGGAAGCCCGCAATCCCGTCCAGAACCTCCTGCGGGGCCGTATAGACCGGCACCTCGGGTTCAAGGCGCGCCAGCACCGGCTCCAGCTTCGTCAGCCGCTTGTCGGCCAGCAGCACGGCCCGCGCCCGGCACCGCGACCAGGCCGAGGTCAGCACATTCAGCACCACCTCGCCCTCGGCGATAAACAGCCCCTCGCGACCCGTCAGGTCGCGTTCGCGCACGTCGCGAAAGGCGGCGATGCGGGGATCATCGGCAGAGGTCAGGGATATCGGCGTCATGGTGTCGATTTATCGTTGCACAGTCCGGCGGGCCGCTGCTATAGCGCCCCCCTCTTGAGTTCCTGTTCCGCGGTAGCTCAGTGGTAGAGCAGCCGACTGTTAATCGGCTGGTCGTAGGTTCGAATCCTACCCGCGGAGCCACTCACCTTCCCTCGACATCGCCATGAAAAAAAGAGCCCGACGCGGAGCGCCGGGCTTTGAAAAGGCTTGGTGATGGTGGGTGCCTCGCTAAAGGAATCCCGAGACCCTTGGTCGGCCGATTGCCTTAAGAAGCAGTTAACGACGCGGCAGCCAGCTGACCTGGGCGGCGCCGTCCGGGGCCTGCCAACCCAGCAGAAAGCCGTCCTCTCGCTCGAGCCGCACAATCGTCGCCGGCGTGCCGTCGATGCCGGCGACGGAGAGGGCGGGAATGGCGAAGACCTGCCCCTCGACCCGGACCTCGGAGGGCGGACTCCCGTCCAGTCCGATGCGCCAGTGGCCCGAGGCATCCGCCTGCACCTGGATCAGCCCCCGTCCCGGGACATCGACCCTGACGTCCTGGCCGGACGTCGCCCGACCGGACAGGATTACCGCGCGGCCATCGTGGTCGACACTGGACAGCACCGGCCCGTCTCCCAGCCGCCGACTGATCCCCCCCGGCGACAGCAGCACCGCCGCCCCCTGCGCCGCGTCCAGAATCACCAGTCGCCCCGGGGCGGGCACCGTCTCCTGTCCGAGTTGCGCCTCGGGCGTCAGCACCAGCCCGTCGACGGCCGTCAGGCGCACCTCGAACACCCCTCCGGTATCGGCCACCGCCGCATAGGCCCGGCCTGCGGGGGTCCGCAACACGACCCGGCCGCCCGGGTCCGCCTGTCCGGACACGACCAGTTCGGTGCCGTCGCGGCGCAGCCCGGTCACCGAGGGCGGCATGATCCATCCGGCCCCGGCGCCGGCCACCTGGGTGTCGGCAAGGCCGCCTCCGGCCACAGCCGGCCCCGCCTCATCACCACCGCATCCTGCCACCAGCAATGCGAGGGCCAGACCGGCCATCGCCCTCCTGCCCGGAAGTCCGATGCCGTATCGATCAATTGCGCGTTTCACAGGGGCCATACGCCCTGTATGGCAAAAACCAATGCCTGCCGACAGTCATCCCGACCGTCGATCGTCCCCGTCTGCTTTTCGAGGTTCCATGCCCACGACTTCCGCCGAGATTCGTCCGTTCAGCGGCCCCTCCGTCTGCGTGTTCTGCGGGTCGTCCGAAACCGCCGACCCCAAATACACCGAAGCCGCGCGGGCCTTCGGTCAGGGCGTGGCGGAAAAGGGATGGCGCCTCGTCTATGGCGGAGGAGGCGTCGGCCTGATGGGGGCCTCCGCGCGGGGGGCCCACGCCGCGGGCGGCCGTGTGCTGGGTGTCATGCCCGAATTCCTGCGCAGCCGCGAGCGCCTGTTCGACGAGGTCGAGACCCTGGTGGTCGGCTCGATGCATGAGCGCAAGCAGATCATGTATGACGAATCCGATGCCTTCGTGGTGGCCCCGGGCGGTATCGGCACCCTCGAGGAGGTTATCGAACTCCTGTCCTGGAAGCGCCTCGACCTGCACGGCAAACCCGTCATCTTCCTCGACATCGACGGCTTCTGGCAGAGCCTGTTTCGCGTGATGGAGCATTCGGTCGAGGCCGGAATGACCCCCGCCTCCTTCCTTGAGGCGTGGACAGTATGCCGCACGGTCGACGAGGCCCTCGCGGCGCTGAACAGCATGGACACGCCCTCGGATTTGAAACATGATCATCGATAAGTGATCAACGGTCATAAAAAGCACATCGACCGCACTTGTCGCTCTTGACAGTTTTCAAAAACAACGGACATTGCGCCGTCTCGGGCTCCCCTGCCCGGTCCAAGTTGGAGCACTCCCCCATGCGCACTCTTCTGATCGCCGCCCTCCTCGCCGTCGCCACCCCGACCCTGGCCACCCCGGTTCAGGCGCCCGACACCTCGGCCACCCTGGCCGATGCCACCTCGGCCCCCTCGGGTCGCCTGATCATCGACGGCGCCACCTGGCGCTGTGAAGGCAACAGCTGCACCGCCACCGGCGGCGCCAACCAGCCGGCCACGCGCGCCTGCCGCCGGGTCGTTGCCCGTCTCGGCGAGGTCACGGCCTTTTCGTGGAAGGGCACGGCCCTGACGGCCGAGGAACTGGCCGCCTGCAACGCCTGATCAATCTGACCTCTGGCGGGACGGTCAGGCCGTCTCGCCAGAGAGTCGCTTCAGCATCCGCTCACGCCCGATCAGCGGGATCAGCGATGCCATGTCCGGTCCATGTTCCTGACCCGTCAGGATCTGACGCAGCGGCATGAACAGGGCCTTGCCCTTGGCCCCGGTTCGGGCCTTGATCTCTCCGGTCCACGCCGACCAGCTGTCGCCGTCGATCGTTTCCGGAAGGGTGTCGGCCGCCACCCTGGCAAACCCGGCATCCGCGATCACCGGCGTCACAGGCCCGTTGACGATCCGCGCCAGCGCCGCGATATCCCCGAACCGCTCCAGGTTGGCCCGGGCCGTCGTCCAGAAATCCTCTCCCAGATCACAGTCCATCGCCGCCAGCCGCCCCTGCGCCTCGGCATAGGTCATGGCGTGCAGCGCCTGGGCGTTCAGCCGGTCGAGATCGGCTGTGTCATAGCGGGCCGGTGAGCGTCCCATCTTGTCGAAACTGAAGCCCTGCCCCAGCTCGGCCATCGACGGCGCAATCTCCAGTGCGTCGGACGTGCCGATCTTGCCCAGATGGCTGGTGATGGCGATCGGCTCATAGCCCTGCGCGCGCATGTCCGCGATCGACAGCGAGCCCAGCCGCTTGGACAGCGCCTGCCCATCGGCGCCGACCAGCAGCGGCATATGGGCAAAGCCCGGCAGGGTGCCGGTCCAGCCCAGCGCGATCAGCGCCTCGAAGATCTCGATCTGGGCGCCCGTGTTGGTCACATGGTCCTCGCCCCGGATCACATGGCTGATGCCCATGTCCAGATCGTCGACCACCGACGGCAGGGTGTAGAGGAACAGCCCGTCCTCGCGGATCAGCACCGGGTCGGACATCGAGGCCGTGTCGACCTCGGCCGAGCCGCGCGCCAGATCGACCCAGTGCACCCGGCGTCCGTCCAGCTTGAAGCGCCAGTGCGGACGGCGGCCCTCGGCCTCATAGGCCTCGCGCTGGACCTCGCTCAGCTGCAGCGCCGCCCGGTCATAGATGGGCGGCTGGCCGCGCGACAACTGCACCTTGCGGCGCCGGTCCAGTTCATCGGCCGTCTCATAGCAGGGGTACAGCCGGCCCGCCGCCTTCAGCCGCTCGGCCGCCTCGCGATAGCGATCAAAGCGCTGCGACTGGTTGTGCCGCTCGTCCCAGACCAGACCCAGCCAGGTCAGGTCTTCCTCTATGCCGCGCTCATACTCGGCCGTCGAGCGCGCCAGATCGGTGTCGTCGATGCGCAGCACGAACTGCCCGCCCTGCCCCTTGGCGAACAGCCAGTTGACCAGGGCTGTGCGGACATTGCCGACGTGCAGCTTACCCGTCGGCGACGGGGCGAAACGGACTTTGACAGTCATGGAGCAGTAAACCTTGAACGTGAGGCGCGTAGGTCGCGCTCCACCCGGGCGAAGTCAAGGCACAGGGGCGCTCAATCGCCAGCGTCGTCCCCGGCGAATAGCCACAACATCCCGGCGCGATAGGCGTCCGGCGCATTGGCGGCGTGGGTGCCGCCCGCAATGGGGAACAGCCGGACCTGCCAGGGGCGACCGTCCCTGTGGAGCCAGGTCTCAAACCAGTGGAGCGCTTCCGTGCGGAGATCGGCCCTGTCCCGATCGCCGCTGGTGACGACGACCTTGAGGTCCTCCCGCTCGGCCGGCGCGGCGGGGCCGGTGATCGACCCCATGCCGGGCGTCAGCGACGGATTGCTGGCGATCCGGCCCTGGAAGACGTCGGGATGGGCCACGGCCGAATACAGCACAAGATTGCCACCCCGCGACTGGCCGAACAGCACGCGCCGGTCGGGGTCCACGTTGAACCGCCCCTCGATGATCGGGAGCAGGTCATCGGTCAGGAAGGCGTGGAAGGCTTCGGCGCCGGCCTGCTCGGCGGGAAGGTCCTCGTCGGGCGACTGGAAGTCGAGGCCCCGGCGGTTCACCGAGGGGTCAAAGCCCCCATAGGCGATGCCGACCACCACGGCCTCGGGCAGGCCCTCATCATAGGTCAGGAACAGGTGGTTGGCCGCCAGAATGGGGAACAGGCTGTCGCCATCCAGCAGATAGACGACCGGATAGGCCGGCCCCGCAGCGTCATAGTCCGGCGGCAGGCGGACATAGATGTCAAAGCCCCGGCCCAGGGTCGCGGACTCCAGCCGGAAGGCCTCGCCGCGCAGGGCCGCCGGAAACGGTACCTCAGCCCCCTGCTGCGCATGGGCGGGCGGCGCGGTGGCGAGCACAAGGAGACCGAACAGGATGCTGACAAGGCCCCGCATCCCGGTCACCGCCCTCAGTCGTCGCGGTGGACGCGCTCGCGGCGCTCGTGGCGTTCCTGGGCCTCGACCGACAGGGTCGCGGTCGGCCGGGCCTCCAGCCGTCCGAGGCTGATCGGCTCGCCGGTTTCCTCGCAATAGCCGTAGGAGCCGTCCTCGATCCGGCGCAGCGCCTCGTCGATCTTGGAGATCAGCTTGCGCTGGCGGTCGCGGGTGCGCAGTTCCAGCGCGCGATCCGATTCCGACGAGGCCCGGTCCACCAGATCGGGGTGGTTCTCGGTCTCGGCCTTCAGATTGACGACCGTGCCCTTGGACTCCCGAAGGATGTCATCCTTCCAGGCGTTCAGCTTGCCCTTGAAATAGGCCAGCTGCCGCTCGTTCATGAAGGGTTCGTCGTCGGACGGCCGATAGGGCTCCGTCACTTCAGTCACCACAGACGCTAATGCGTTCATCGCACTCACGCTCACATTTCACGCCCCCCTGCGGCGCATGCAGGCCTATAGGCGGGGCCACGAGTCGTCTCAAGCCGTTTCCCCATATCGGCCTGCTTTGGCAGGTCACTATGCTGTGAGCCGTGACAATTCGCCCTCACCCTTGAAAGGGCTCAGTTTCCGGCGACGGCGGCCTTGGCCAGTTCCACGGCGACGCGCAGGTCCACCTGATCCAGCACGGCGTTCAGGTCGGCGTCTTCGGAGTCCGGCCGGTCCTCGCCCCCGGTCTGCGACAAGGCCCGCAACGCATCCGCGTCCCCCTGCCCGGCCAGATGGGCCAGCTTCAGGGCTTCCAGACGGTCCAGCAGACGGTGACCGCGGCGGATCGCCCGGCGGCGGCGCTCCGTGGGGCCCTCGACGCCTTCAACGCCCTGAAGCGCCATCAGCGAGGCGACGCTGGTCGGACCGGACATGGCGGCAACGCCGGATTTGGCCCCGGCTGCCGATGCCCCGGCTGCACCGCCCAGGCTGAAGCCGCCCGCCGCCTGACCCGGGCGGGTCGGACGCGAGGCAGGGCCACTCGACTGCGGACCTTGGATCTTCATGTGCGGGCACTCCGGACCATGACCGATATCTGGCCCCGCGAGGTGAGGGTTTGGTTAACGGCCCGGCAAAATCTGCTGGCTAGAAGCGTGCCTTCAACCGTCAACCCGTTGTTATTCCTGACATCATCCTCCGGCACGGAATTGGCATGGCACGGCGTGTAATTGTCAGGACCCTTTTCATGACGTCAGTTCTTGCCCGCCTCGCCTTCTGCCTTGCTGCCGGTGCCCTGGCGCTGGTCGCCCTGCCGCAGGCCGCCCAGGCCCAGTCGCGCATCAAGGACATCGTGTCGATCGAGGGGGTCCGCTCCAACCAGCTGGTCGGCTATGGCCTGGTCGTCGGTTTGAACGGCACCGGCGACAACCTGCGCAACTGCCCCCTGACCCGCCAGTCGCTGGAGGGAATGATGGAGCGCCAGGGCGTCAACATCCGCGGCGCCAACGCCAACACCAAGAACATCGCCGCCGTCATGGTCACGGCCGAGCTGCCGCCCTTCGCCACGCCCGGCGCCCGCATCGACGTCTCGGTCTCGACCCTGTGCGACGCCAAGAGCCTGCTGGGCGGCACGGTCGTGGTCACCGCCCTGCAGGGCGCCGACGGTGAGGTCTATGCCGTGGCCCAAGGCTCGATCCAGACCGGATCGCTGTCCGCCTCGGGCGCCTCGGGCTCGTCCATCACGCGCGGCGTGCCGACCGCCGGCCGCATCGCCGGTGGGGCCGTGGTCGAGCGCGAGACCGGCTTTGACCTGGGCCGTCAGGCCGAGGTGCGCCTGACCCTGCGCAACCCCGACTTCACCACCGCCCAGCGCGTGGCCTTTGCCATCAACGATGCCTATCCCGGCACCGCCTTCGCCGAGAACGGCACCGTCGTCACCGTGCGCGCGCCCCAGGGCTGGGGCATGGCCGGCTATCTCAGCCGCATCGAAAACCTGCCCGTCATGGTCGACGCCCCCGCCCGGGTGATCATCGACGAGGTCAATGGCGTGATCGTCATGGGCGAGGCCGTCCGGGTCTCTACCGTCGCCATCGCCCAGGGCAATCTGACCGTCACCGTTCAGGAAGACCCCTTCGTCAGCCAGCCCGCCCCCTTCAGCGACGGCGAGACCGTGGTCGTCCCGTCCTCTACCGTCACGGTCGAGGAAGACCAGGGCACCCAGATGCGGATCGTCGGCGGCGGCGCCTCCCTGTCCAGTCTGGTCGCCGGGCTGAACGCCCTGGGGGTCACGCCCCGCGACATGATCAGCATCCTGCAGGCCATCAAGGCCGCGGGCGCCCTGCAAGCCGACATCGAGGTGATGTAGTCTTATGGCCGATCCGCTTACCCTCTCTCCCGACCTGCTTCGCCCGGTGCAGGCGCCGACCCTCCGCCAGGACCGCATGCGCGAGACGGCCGAGGACTTCGAGGCCTCCTTCATCGCCCAGATGCTGCGCCCCATGTTCGAGGGCCTGTCGACCGAAGCCCCCTTCGGCGGCGGCGAGGCCGAGACTACCTGGCGCTCCTTCCTGATCGACGAAATGGCCAAGCAGACCGTCCGCTCGGGCGGCATCGGCCTGGCCGATCAGGTCATGGCCACCATGCTCAAGATGCAGGAAGCTCCGTGATGAACGACACCGCCTTTACCGTCACCGCCTCGGCCCGCGTCCGTCAGCTGATCGAGCTGACCCAGACCCTGACGCGTCGCCTGTCCGACGAACTGGCCGCCTTCGAGGCCCAGCGCCCGCAGGACGTCGCCGCCGGACTCGCCGAGACCCAGGAGCTGGCCAACCGCTATCGCCGCGAGTCGGCCCAGATCAAGGCCGACCCCTCGGGCCTCGCCCAGGCCCCGGCGGCCGATCGCATGGCCCTGATCCGGGCGACCGAGGCGTTCGAGGCCATCCTCGGTCGTCACGCCCGCGCGGTCGAAGCTGCCCGCATCATCTCCGAAGGCCTGGTCCGTACCCTCGCCGCCGAGATCCGCGAACAGCGCGGCGTCCCCAGTGCCTATGGCGCCAGCGGCCAGGCCACGCTCACCGACGGCAGTGCCGTCGCCTTCAACCGCTCCGCCTGAATCCAGACGGGTGAAAAACACCGTCTGAACCGTCTGGACCCCCTCATCTCCTCCCCACGCGTGGGGAGGTGGCGCGGCGCATCTTGCGCCGTGACGGAGGGGGCGGCGCCACGGTGACAACTGTCCCCTTTCCTGATTTCT
Organism: Alphaproteobacteria bacterium; assembly: GCA_018826885.1. Classification (GTDB taxonomy): domain Bacteria; phylum Pseudomonadota; class Alphaproteobacteria; order Caulobacterales; family Caulobacteraceae; genus Brevundimonas. The sequence goes on from JAHJYN010000019.1 coordinate 15,738, forward strand.
GACGGCACCTCTGCCCCCTCCACCGCGACGCGGTCCCCCTCCCCGCAAGCGGGGAGGAGATGAGATTTTTACCGTCTGAACCGTCTGAACCGTCTGGATTGCCTCCTGCCGCAGCGGACAGCCGGGGTAACCGCACAGCCTACACCCGCTTGCAGGCAGGGCTGGAAAGTCGGCTCGGCGTCTGGCGGGGGCTCTGAAACGGCGGGGCTTTTTGCCTCCCGCTGGCATAGTCGGGCGCGGACACCCGCCCGCCCGGCAACCCTCCGTTAACCGGACTTGCCACCGGTTTCTTCAAGACTGTCGGTCTAGATGGACAGAATGGCGCTCAACAGTCGTCTTCTGGGTCTGGCCTTCGCTTCGGCGGACACCCTCGTCGAGATCGACGGCGAGGGCCGGATCGTCTTTGCCATGGGCGTGGCCGCGGCCACCGGACATGCGCCCGAGACGACCTGGGTTGGACGCCCGCTGACCGACCTGTTCGAAGCCCGGGGCAGCCAGCGACTGACGGACATGCTGGCGGAGCTCCGGACCGGGGACCGAAGCGATCCGCTGGAGCTTCTGTACGTGCTCGGCGAAGGCGCGTTTCGCAGAGTCCGTCTGCGGCTGTTCAGCCTGCCGCAACTGGCGCCGCACACCTCCTGCGCCTTCACCTGGCACGGAGCGTCCTTCCAGCTGGACGTGCCGGGGACCAGCCCCGTCTGCACGCGCGATTGTCTGATGCGTCAGGCCGGCAGCCTGCTGGACCAGGCGGGCGGTGCGCCGGTCAATCTGGCCTTTGTCGATGTCGAGGGACTGGACCGGGTCGACGATGCGCGGCGCGAGGGCGTCAGCGCCCAGCTTTATCAGGCGCTTCAGTCGGCCTCCGTCGACGGTGCCTCGGCCACCCATCTGGCCGGATCGGCCTACGCCCTGCTGCGCGCCGACAGCGATATGGCGGCCGTCGAGGATGCCATCCACAATGTCGCTGCGCTTGAGGGTCTGCCGCTCAGCGCTGACATTCGCCAGGTCGAGCTGACCCCCGGCGTGGACCGTCAGGCGACCCTGCGCGCCATGCGCCACGCCCTCGAGGTCTGCATCACCAGCGGGGCGATGGACGATCCCGACGTCACCTTCAAAAAGACCCTGGACCGCACCCTGGTGCAGATGGACAGCTTCCGCGCCATGGTGAAGGCGCGCGACTTTGCCCTGCACTATCAGCCGATCATCGAGCTGAAATCGGGGGCCGTGCATCATTTCGAGGCGCTGGCCCGCATCCCGGGCTCAACGGGGCCCGAAAGCACCATCCGCCTCGCCGAGACCCTGGCCCTGATCGACAGCTTTGATCTGGTCGTCGCCGAAAAGGCGATCCAGCAGATGCTGAGGCCCGGCTTTGGCCTGACGCGCGTGGCCGTCAATGTCTCCGCGGGCTCGCTGGGGTCTGACGCCTATCCCGAGGCGCTGATGCGTCTGACGGCCAATCACCCCGACATGCGCAAGCGGCTCAGTCTCGAAATCACCGAGACGGCCAGCATTGTCGATCTGGACGGCGCCCAGCGTCGACTGGCGCGCATGCGCGAGGCCGGCTTCCGCATCTATCTCGATGACTTCGGCGTCGGCGCCTCCTCGTTCGACTATCTGAATCATCTGACCGTCGACGGCGTGAAGATCGATGGCACCTTCGTCATGCGCGCCTGCGAGGACGAGAAGTCCCGCACCCTGATCCGTCATCTGGTCGAAATGTGCGCAGGACTGGATCTCAAGACCGTGGCCGAGCGCGTCGAGACCGGCGAGGTCGCCGAACTGATGCTGCAACTGGGGGTCCAGCTGGGCCAGGGCTGGTTCTTCGGCAAGCCCGAGCCGCAACCGCGCCTTGAACGGCCGGTGGCGCCCGCTACCAGCCGCCGCCGCGGGGCCGTTGAGTCCTGGGGCTGACGCCCGGGTCCAGCCGCACCTCGCGCCCGAGTCCGATCGCATCCAGAAAGTCCCGGTCGTGGCTGACCACGACCAGAGCCCCGTCCCACGCGCTCAGGGCCGCCTCGACCGCCTCGATGGCGTCCAGATCCAGATGGTTGGTCGGTTCGTCCAGCACCAGCAGCTGCGGCGGCCGGATACCGGTCATGACACAGGCCAGCCCGGCCCGCAGGCGCTCGCCGCCCGACAGGCTGGCCACCCGCTTGTGGGCCTCGACATTGCGGAACAGGAAGCGGGCCAGCGCCGCCTGGGCGTCGTTCAATGTGCCGTCCGGGTTCAGCCTCTGCCAGGCCTCGATCAGGGTCTCATCGTCCCGCAGCAGGCCCACATGCTGGTCCAGCAGGGCCAGCGGCACCCCGCATTCGACCGTGCCGGCTGACGGGGCGATCCGGCCCGCGATCAGGTCCAGCAGGGTGGTCTTGCCCGAGCCGTTGGGGCCGGTGATCGCCACCCGTTCGGGTCCGGTCACCCGCAGATCGATGGGACCGACCCGCGGCCCGTTCTCACCGTCGACCCTGACGCCTTGCAGGGTCAGCACCTGTCGCCCGGTCGCCAGTCCGGTCGGCGGCAGGGGCAGGGTCATGCGCCGCACCCGCTCGATCCGTTCCCGCGCCGCTATCAGGGCCTGTTCGGCCTCGGCCGCCTGACGGGCGGCGAGCCGCACCTCCCCGCCCGCCGAGTTTTCGGCCTGTTCGGCGCGGGCATCGCGCAGGATCTTCGGCATATCGCCCTTCATGCCCTTCTTCCGCCCCGCGCGGTCCCGCCGGGCCTTGGCTTCGGCCCGGCGCTGGGCCTCGGCGGCCGTGCGGGCGACCTCGGTCTCGGCCACTGCCAGATCGTGCTCGGCCGCTGCACGCTCGACGGCCTTGCGCCCGGCATAGAGATCGTAGTTTCCGCCATAGATGGTGACCCCCAGCGGCGACAGCTCGACGATCCGGTCCATCTGGCGCAGCAGGGCCCGGTCGTGACTGACCACCACCACCCCACCGGGCCAGCGGGACAGGCGCTCGGCCACCTGCGCCCGACCCTCGGCATCCAGATGGTTGGTCGGCTCATCCAGCAGGATCAGATCGGCCCCGGACAGCTCCAGCGCGGCCAATTCCAGCCGGGTCCGCTCGCCGCCGCTCAGGGTCGTCGCCTCGCGGTCCAGCCCGAGCTCTTCCAGCCCGGCAGCGGCCAGCGCCGCCTCCAGCCGCGCCTCAAGCGTCCAGTCGGCCTCGGCCAGATCGTCGGCGGTGCCCTCGCCCGCCAGAATGCGGGCCAGCCGCGCCTGCGCCGCCTCGACACCCAGCACGGCGGCCACGGTCTGGCCCGGCACGGCGCCGGCGTCCTGCCGCAGACGGGTGATCGACCCGGTGCGCCCGACATGGCCCTCGGCCGGCGCACGGTCGCCCGCGATCAGGTCAAGCAGGGTCGTCTTGCCGGTGCCATTGCGACCGACAATGCCGGTGCGCTCACGCCCCAGAGACAGGCTCAGATTTTCGAAGAGGGTGCGGCCGTCAGGCGTCCGGGCGGCGACGCCGCTGAGCGTCACGAATGCGGATGGGGACGGGTTTCGGGCGAGGCTGGAGCGAGACATAGGCGACCACGAGGGCGACGAGGGAAAGGGCGAAACCGATTTCCACAGCGCTGATCATGATCGTCTGGCCTCCAGTAAATACTCACGCGAAGACATCAGAATGGGGTCAAAGGCTCCGGGGTGCAAGCCGCATTCGCCGCACGAAGCCGTGAGAAGACCGGCCAGCCCCTCGCAGGTTCCCTAAATGTTCTTGCTGCATCCTGCGATTCAGTGCCCATATAGCGGCGGCACGCCGGACCCGTCCGGCCCTCTCTGCGTTCCCGGACAGGCATGATCGAAAAACACGACTTCATCCGTGTGCGCGGCGCACGCGAGCACAATCTCAAGGGCGTCGATGTCGACATTCCCCGTGGCCAGCTGGTGGTCATGACGGGGCTGTCGGGTTCGGGCAAGTCCTCACTGGCGTTCGACACCATCTATGCCGAGGGCCAGCGCCGCTATGTCGAGAGCCTGTCGGCCTATGCGCGCCAGTTCCTGGAGCTGATGGGCAAGCCCGACGTCGATCTGATCGAGGGCCTGTCGCCAGCCATTTCGATTGAACA
>JAHJYN010000142.1 GCA_018826885.1 Alphaproteobacteria bacterium
GGCCCGCCGCCGTTCGGCCCGCGCGACCGCTCGGCCTTCCTGCAGGCGCTCGACCGCGCCGTGGTCGTGGCGAAGCGGGTGGGGGGCTAGGCCATGTGCGCCTCCTACGAAGCCCGCTTCAGCATCACCGAACTGATCCGCCTGTTGAAGGACGCCGAAGCCCCGCTGGACCTGCCCGGTGGCCTGCCGAACCTAGAGCCGCGCGACGAGGTCCGCCCCACCAACCTCGCCCCGGTCCTTGTGGCAACGGCGGGGGAGGGGGCCGCGACCACCCGCCTTGCCGACCAGCGCTTCGGCTTTCCGCCGCCCGCGGGGCGAAAGGGCGGGCCGGTCATCAACTACCGCTCCGAGGGGCGCACCCTCGGCAATGGCCCGCGCGGCGGCCGGTGTCTGGTGCCGGCCTCGGGGTTTTATGAGTTCACCGGCGACCGCTATCCCAAGACGCGCTGGCGTCTGTCGGCGGCCGATGGCCAGCCCCTGATGCTGGCCGCCGTCTGGCGCGCCGGTGGGGAGAATCAGCCGGACGCCTTTGCCCTGCTGACGGCCGAGCCGGGGCCCGACGTCGCGCCCTACCACACGCGCGGGGTGCTGCCGTTGCCGGTCGGGGCGCTGGCCGACTGGCTGTTCGACCGCCGCCCGGCCGCCGATCTGCTTGTGCCCCCGCCCGCCGGCACCCTGATCGCCGAACTCAGGCCGAGGGCGGCGCGGGGCTGAGGATGGCCGTCAGCGAGCCGTCGCTTTCCAGAATGACGACGGCGGCGTCGGCCAGCGCATGGCCCCCGGCTTCCCAGACGGCGGTCAGGGCCTCGTCCTCGGTCACCCGCTCGCGCCGCAGGGCGGCCTCCAGCGGGTGTCCGTCGCGGACCAGCACCGCAGGCTCGGACCGCACCCCCTCGCGCAGCCAGCGGAACCGTACCGACGACCAGGTCACGAGGAACTGCAGGCCGATCAGGCTGGCCAGCGCCACCAGCCCCTCGGCCAGGGCCACGTCCTTGTTCAGCAGGGTGGTGGCCAGGATCGACCCCAGCGCCACCGTGACCACCAGGTCAAAGGCGTTCAGCTTGGACAGGGTCCGCTTGCCCGAAATCCGGAGGAACAGCACCAGCCCCGCATAGGCCAGCACCGCGACCACGGCCGTGCGGACCAGTCCGCTCCAGCCCTGAAACAGCATCTCCATCCAGTTCATCGGGTCGTCCCTCCTGTGACCGTGTCGGGAGGGTCAACCGCCGAGCGGCGCAGGAGTTCAGTCGAGCAGGGCGGTCGAGGCCGCTTCCAGCTCGGCCTCCAGCCGCGCCATGAAGGCGTCGCGCTTCAGCCCGGCGGGGATGGCGGGCAGGAACTCATAGACCACGGTGCCGGGCGTCCGGCGGAAGCCGTGGGCCGGCCAGTGCTGGCCTGCATTGGTGGCCATGGGCACGCAGGGGCTGTCCAGGTCGCGGTACAGGGCGGCGATGCCGGGCTTGTAGTCGGGCGGGGCGCCGGGGGCGGTCCGGGTGCCCTCGGGGAAGATCAGGATCTGCCGCCCCTCTGCGAAGCGAGTGCGGGCCTGCCGGACCATGCCCTTGAGGGCCGCCGAATGGGCCGAGCGGTCGATGGCGATCATATTGGTCCGCGCCGCGAACCAACCGAAGAAGGGCAGCACAATCAGCTCCTTCTTCATGATGTAACAGGGGTCGGGAAGGAAGGTGAAAGGGGCGATCACATCCAGCATGCCCTGATGCTTGCCGGCGATCAGGGCGGGGCCCGAGGGCCGGTGCTCCAGCCCGCGCACCTCGACCCTGACGCCGCAGATCCAGCGCAGGCCGAACAGCACAAAGGCGCCCCACATGCGGATCACGACCATCGAGGGGTCCCGCCCGAACACCAGCACCGGCGACATGAACAGGGCAAAGATCGCCATCGACAGATACAGCCAGGCGACGAAGATCAGGGAGCGCAGCGTGGTCACTCGCGGGCCTTCTTCGCGGCTTCCTCGGCCACGCCCTGCACCGCGTCGGCCGAGCGGTCGCCGCTGATGCGCCGCACCCCCTCGCGCA
>JAHJYN010000143.1 GCA_018826885.1 Alphaproteobacteria bacterium
GCCGGGATGACGGCGGCCAGCATGATCAGGTTCAGCAGGATCGGATAGGCGCCCGAGACAATGAACCGGCCCCGGGCATTCAGCACGCCCGACAGCAGGGCGGCGACGGCCATGCACGGCAGATAGGGCATGGTGATCTGGGTGAGGACCACGGCCAGTTTGAAGCGCGCCGGATCGTTGAGGAAGCCGACGTTGATGACCGTCATGACCCACGGCATGGCCAGCTGGGCGACGATCGTCAGGATCACGGTGACCATGGCCACCATGGCCAGAGCCTGGGTGGCGACGCGGTCGGCGGCCTCGGGCCCCTCGGTCTCGAGCGTCCGGGCATAGGCGGGCACGAAGGCGGCGGCGAAGGCCCCCTCGGCAAAGATGCGCCGGAACAGATTGGGGAAGCTGAGGGCCGTATTATAGGCGTCGGCGGCGGGCCCGGCCGAGGCGCCGAGCGCCGCCGAGATCACCACATCGCGGGCGAAGCCGGCCCCGCGACTGATCAGGGTCAGGCCACTGAAGATGGCCGAGGAGCGCATCATCCCGCCGCCGCGACGGGGCGGGGGGGTGGAGGTGGCCGTGGCCTGGGGCGTCGGAACGGTCTCGGGCGGCAGGCTCACAGGATCGGGCTCACGGGCGTTGGCTCAGGCGGGAGGGTTTTCAGCCATAGGCCGATTTCGGATGCGTTGCACTCATCGAAAAACACCGTCTGAATAGTCTGAATAGTCTGGAATGCACTCTCCACCAGCGAGGCGTCATTCCTTCTCCCGATGGGAGAAGATGGCGCGTGAGCGCCGGATGAGGGGCGGAGGTGTCCGTCGGTGAACGCCGTGGCAGCGCCTGCACGCGGCAAGAACCCCTCCACCACTCCGTGGTCCCCCTCCCCATGAATGGGGAGGAGATGAATTTTTACCGTCTGAACCGTCTGAACCGTCTGAATTCGCGCTCTCCTCCGGTCGGGGTTTGGCAACCGGACAGTATGGCGCATGCTGTGGCCAGGGCGGGCACAACGCTACGGGACAGCGCAAGGGCCTTGAAAGTCCGGGAGATTTCCGCAGCAGCTGCCATGGCTGCGGCGCTCAGCCCGACGGCCCTCCGGGGAGACCGGGGTGAGGTCTCAGTCCTCGGGGGCAGCCTCAAGCTCGGCGTCGACCTCGTCCATGGCCAAGCCCAGCGCGTAGTCGGCCATCAGGCCGTAGGTGGCCTGATGCTCGGGGTCGTCACTGGCCCAGGCGCCATTGGTCATCATGCCCTGACCCACGGCGACCGCCTCGGCGATGCCCATGCCACCGGCCTGGTCGGCCTCGGCCAGCGCTTCCGCCACGACGGCCTCGATATCCACCTCGGCGAGGGCTTCGGCGACGATGCCCGATACGGACGACGACACCGTCTGGGTGAAGGTGATGACGTCGGGCTGATACTCACCCCACAGCGCCATGACGGCGGCTTCCTTTTGCGCTTCGGTCAGGCTGTCGTCCTCCGAAATGGCCTCGGCGCGTTCGGCGAACTCGTCCATCCGACCCTCGAAGACCTCGGCGGCGGCCTCGAGGGCGGCCTCGGCCGACTCCGGGTCGGAGGTCTGGGCCATGGCCGCAGAGACCGGCAGCAGGGCAAGGGCGGCGGCAAGCGACAGGGCACGGATCATGGTCAGACCTCCTGAGGGAGAGAAAAGGGGGACGGCTTACTCGCCTTCGCCGGCCATGCCGGCGGCGATTTCACCGGACAGCAGTCCCGGGACCAGCATTTCATTGAACATGTCTTCGATCATGCCCGCGGCCAGTTCGGCGTCCTCGGCGGTGCCGCCCTCCTCGAGGGTTTGCTGGCGGACGAAGCCCGACAGCATGGCGATGAAGCCGTCGATCTCGGGCTGCTTGCGATCGATGGCAGCCTGCATGCGGGCCTGACGCTCTTCCTCGGACAGGCTGGTATCGGCGCGGATGGCCTCGATCTCGACGACCAGGGCCTCGAGCGTGACCTCGAAGGCTGCGGCGCGGGCTTCAACCTCGGCCTCGGTGATGGGGTCCTGGGCGACGGCGACCGCAGCGGCGGGGGCCGCGACGGCGGGCAGGGCGAGAGCCGACAGGCCGAGGGCAGAGACGGCAACGGCGGAGAGGATCAGACGACGCATGGGAAGGGCCTTTGGGCTTGGGGACAATCGTGACCCCAAACCTTGACCCATCAGGGCCGCCCTTCAAGTGAAATCGCGGTAAGGCTGCGCGCCCGCCCCCAGCTCAGCCCCCGGCTCAGCCCCGTGCTGAGGCCCGTCCTCAGGCCCCGCCGGTCCGGCGATTCCGGCGTTCCAGCACCCGCAGGCGCAGGGCATTCAGCTTGATGAATCCGGCCGCGTCGCGATGGTCATAGGCTTGGACGCCCTCCTCGAAGGTGACCAGATCCTGATCGTAGAGGCTGAGCGGGCTCTCGCGACCGATGACGGTGGCATTGCCCTTGTAGAGCTTGACCCGAACCGTGCCGGTGACCTGCTCCTGGCTCTTGTCGATGGCGGCCTGCAGCATCTCGCGCTCGGGGGCGAACCAGAAACCGTTGTAGATCATCTGGGCATAGCGGACCGCCAGCTCGTCCTTCAGGTGCATGGCCCCGCGATCGAGGGTGATGGACTCGATGCCCCGGTGGGCGGCCAGCAGGATGGTACCGCCCGGCGTTTCATAGATGCCGCGCGACTTCATGCCGACGAACCGGCCCTCGACCAGATCCAGACGGCCGATGCCGTTGTCGCGGCCCAGATCGTTCAGCCGGGCCAGCAGGGTGGCGGGCGACAGGGTTTCGCCGTCGATCGACACGGCGTCGCCGCGCTCGAAGCCGATGCTGATGACGGTGGCCTGATCCGGCGCATCCTCGGGCGCGATGGTGCGCTGATAGACGAACTCGGGCGCCTCGACCGCCGGGTCTTCCAGCACCTTGCCCTCGGACGAGCTGTGGAGAAGATTGGCATCGACCGAGAAGGGGGCCTCGCCGCGCTTGTCCTTGGCGATCGGGATCTGGTGCTTTTCGGCAAAGTCCAGCAGGGCCTCGCGGCTCTTGAAGTCCCATTCGCGCCAGGGGGCGATGACGCGAATGTCGGGCTCCAGCGCATAATAGCCCAGCTCGAACCGGACCTGATCATTGCCCTTGCCGGTGGCGCCGTGACAGACGGCGTCGGCGCCGACCTGACGGGCGATCTCGATCTGGCGCTTGGCGATCAGCGGCCGGGCGATGGAGGTGCCCAGCAGATACTGGCCTTCATAAAGGGCATTGGCGCGGAACATGGGGAAGACGAAGTCCCGCACAAATTCCTCGCGCAGGTCGTCGATGAAGATGTTCTCGGGCTTGATGCCCATGCGCAGGGCCTTTTCGCGCGCGGGCTCCAGCTCCTCGCCCTGACCGAGGTCGGCGGTGAAGGTCACCACCTCGGCGCCGTATTCCGTCTCGAGCCATTTCAGGATGATGGAGGTGTCGAGCCCGCCGGAATAGGCGAGGACGACCTTTTTGGGCTTGAAGTCGGACATGGCGGATACCTCGGGGACGGGGCGCGGGGAGGCGCACGAAACGATGGCCGCGCTTAAAGAACCAGATGCCCCGGAGTGCAAGCCCTGCCGTATGCGGGTCGCCCTAGCCCCACGGCCCGCGCGGAGCGGTGGGGGTGGTCGGCACGGTGGTGCCGGGCGCGGCACTGACCGGGGGGCGGGGGCGAGGTGGGGCGGCGCCCGTGGAAACAGCCAGCGCCATCAGGGCCTTGATGCGGTTGCCGGTGGCCGGGTGGGTCGAGAACAGGCTGTCGGCCCCCTTGCCCGCCAGCGGATTGATGATGAACAGCTGGCCCGAGGCCGGATTGCGCTCGGCCACCGGATTGTGGATGCGCCGGGCATAGGCCTCGATCTTCTCGAGGGCCGAGGCCAGGGCGTGCGGGTCGCCGGCGATCTCGGCGCCCACGCGATCCGCCTGATATTCGCGGGTGCGGCTGATGGCCATCTGCACCAGACCGGCCGCCAGCGGGGCCAGCAGCATCAGGGCCAGGGTGCCGATCAGTCCGCCGGTCCGCTCGCGGTCGCCGCCGAAGAACAGGGCGAAATTGGCCAGGGCCGAGATGGCGCCGGCGACTGTGGCGGTGACCGTCATCACCAGGGTGTCGCGGTTCTTCACATGGGCCAGTTCGTGGGCCATGACGCCGCGCACCTCATCCCGCGTCAGCAGGTCCAGCAGGCCCGAGGTGGCGCAGACGGCGGCGTTCTCCGGATTGCGACCGGTGGCAAAGGCATTGGGCTGGTCGCTGGGGATGATGGCCACCACCGGACGGGGCAGGCCGGCGCCCTCGGCCATCTGCAGGACATCGGCGACATAGGCCCGCACGACGGCATTGGGGTGGGTCTCGTCGACCGGCTGGGCCCGGTACATCCGCATGACGATCTTGTCGGCGTTCCAGTAGCTGACCAGATTCAGCGCGGCGGCCAGCGCCAGGGCGATGACCATGCCCATGGCGCCGCCGACCAGATAGCCGATGCCGACGAACAGGGCCGTCAGGGCGGCCAGCAGGATGAAGGTCTTGGCGTGGTTCATGACCGGGCGGGAACTCTGACTGCGGGGCCGGCGAGACGGACGGACTGGCCGTCGTGTCACCGGTCTCCTATGTGTCCTCAGCCCCGCCGCGCCTCAAGAGGACCCGCCTGTGACCGAAGCGCCCACCCCCACCGATGACGTGCCGGACGCCGTGGTCCACAATGCCGACCTTCCGGGGGCCACGCCGCACCGTCCGCTGACTGATCTGGAGCGCCGCGTGCTCGAGGAGGCCGCCGCCCGCAATGCCGAGGCCGATGCGGCCGGGCCCACCTCGGACGAGGTCGGCGGCCCGCGCGGCCCCGAGCCGACCCGCTATGGCGACTGGGAGCGCAAGGGGCTGGCCGTCGACTTCTGAGGGAATACGTCGCCTCACGAGGGAAAAGCGAACGATCCGCCCGGCATGGCGTTAACGTTTCGTTAATCCCGCCGAACCGGCGATTTCGAGGAAAAGGCGATGTCGACTTTCCGCTCCTTTCGTGCCCTGACATCAGGCGCTGGTCTCGCGGCCCTGACGCTGGCTGCGGCTGCGCCCGCTGCCGCGCAGTACCGGGATCATCGCCCCCCGGCGCCGGCCTATGCCAGCTATGGCAGCTACGGGCAGAGTTATGGTCGGGCCGATACGCGGGTGGTGGTCACCTATGGCCAGCCCTCGCCCTATGACTATGGCTACAGCTATCCGCGCACCGGCGCCGCCGGGGCTGTCTATGAGGGCGAGACGCGGGTTTATGCGGCGACCGGGGCCGCTGCCACGGGCCGCGACGGGTACGGCTATGGCTATGACGGGGATCGCTATTACCAGCCGCCGCGCGCGCATGACGGCTATGCCTATCGCTACCGCCAGCGTCATGACAGCTATGGTCAGGGATATGGTCGCGGCTACGACCGGGGCGGGCGCTATGGCTACAGTGGCTATCAGGGCTATCGCGACGAGTACGGCTATCAGGACGACCGTCCCCGGTCCGACCACCGCCGTGATCGCGACCGCTATGACGACCGCTATGACCGGCGGGATCGTCGCCCTGACCGCCGCCGGGACTGCGACTGCTCTGACGTCTATATGTACGACCGCTAGGCGATCTCGAGCATTTCGGCGGCAATCCGCGCGGCCGCCATGGACGGGCTGTCCGCCGCCACGACCGGGCGTGCCACGACCAGATGGGTCGCCCCGGCCCTGAGCGCCTCGGACGGCGTGGCCACGCGCTGCTGATCGCCCTGGTCGGCTCCGGCCGGTCGCACACCCGGCGTGACGATCAGGAAGTCCGGACGCCCGGCCGCTTCAGCCAGGGCGCGCACACGGGCCGCTTCGAGGGGACTGGACACCACGCCGTCCATGCCCAGATCCAGCGCCTGCCGCACCCGCCGCTCGACCAGATCCGGGGCTGACTGGCCGTAGCCGATCGCAACCAGATCGGCATCCGACAGGCTGGTCATCACCGTGACGCCCAGAAGTTTCGTCGCGGTGCCCGCCGCATCCCGCCCCTTGATCGCGGCCGCCATTACCTGCGGCTCGGCATGAACGGTCAGCAGGTCACAGCCGCCCTCGGCCACGGCGCGCGCCGCGCCCTCCACCTGGGCGCCGATGTCGTGCAGCTTCCAGTCCTGAAAGACCGTCTTGCCCCGCGCCCGTAGTTTGTGCGCAAAGGCCACCCCGCCCGGCCGGGCCAGCAGGGTCAGCCCGACCTTATAGGCCGAAACCCCGTCGGCGACCCGGTCCACCAGCGCCTCGGCCGCCTCGATCGACGGCAGGTCCAGACCGACGATCAAACGCGGGTCGGCAAGAACGGGAGAGGTCATCGACGGACTCCTTGCAAGCGGCTATGGGAGGGACACGGGTGCGCCGGGGCGCGCCTCACCTCACCGGACGGATTCAAGAACAGGGGACTTTCAGCCATGGGCGCGGTCGATCTTGGCGTCAACCTGTTCGTAGCCCTGTTCGCCCTGGTCGATCCGATCGGGAATATCCCGATTTTCGCGGCGGCCACAGCGGGGGCGACCCTGAGCCAGCGGATGTCGGTGTCGGCGCTGATCTGCCTGTTCATCGTCGCCTTTCTGGTCTTCTTTTTCTTCACCGGTCTGGCGCTGCTGGAGTTTTTCGGGATTTCGCTGGCGGCCTTCCGGATTGCCGGTGGTATCCTGCTGCTGCTGCTCGGCCTCGACATGGCGCGCGAGGACTTCCTCAAGATTTTCGCCGATGCCGACGCCCAGTCGGATCTGGCCGATGTGCGCGGTTATGCCCGCCGCCGGTTCCAGCGGCTGATCGTGCCGTTCGCCATGCCGCTGCTGATCGGCCCGGGCGCCATCTCGACCATCATCATCCAGGCGGGGGAGGCGACCAAGATCGGCGCCGCAGGCCAGGTCGCGGGTCTGGTCGCCATCGTGGGGGCCGGTGTCGCCACCTTCATCTGTTTCGCCATGACCGGACCGATCAGCCGTCTGCTCGGGGAAGTCGGCATGGCCATCGTTGTGCGAGTGCTGGGCCTGATCCTGTGCGCCCTGGCTATCCAGTTCATCCTGGCGGGCCTCGGCGAAGCGATCCCGGGCATGTTCTCGGGCGCCGTGACCGCGCCCTACCCCTCAGGCGGTCACTAGATCCGCTTCAGCCGTTTCGCATGGCCACCGACCATGGCCAGCGCCATGCTGTCGGGGAGGTGTTTGGCCAGACCGGCCATGACATTGTTCATGACGCCCGGCGTGACCTGCGGGCGGTTGGCCTCGCAGGCCTGCCAGCCGACCCGGGCCACATGGTCGGCGGTCTGCCACATCCAGGCGGGATAGGCCGAGGAGACCTCCTCGCGGGTGCCGTTGACGTCGTGGAACTCGGTCAGGGTATAGCCGGGGCATAGCGCGGTCACGTGCACGCCCGTGCCGCGCATCTCCAGCCACAGGCCCTGTGACGCCTTGATCATGAAGCTCTTGATCGGCCCGTAGAGGGTGTCGCCCCCGGTCGCGGGCATGCGCCCGGCCAGCGAGGCCACATTCAGCACCCGGCCAAAGCCGCGTTCGACCATGCCCGGCACCAGCGCGCGGCTGAGCTGGACCGGCACCGTCAGCATGACGCGGATCATGGCCTGCTGATCGTCAGGCGGGGTGTTCAGAAAGCCGTCGGTGCGGCTGAAGCCGGCATTGTTGATCAGGCCGTCGACGGTCAGGCCCTGAGTCTGGATATCGGCCACCAGCTGATCAGCTGCACCTTCGACCCCCAGATCGGCGAGGACCACCCGGGCGTCGCAGCCGTGCGCCGCGCCGAGCTCAGCCGCGAGGTCGTCCAGAGGCGCCTGACGGCGGGCGGTCAGGATCAGGTCCCAGCCCTCGGCGGCATAGACGGTGGCCAGCGCCCGGCCGATGCCGGCCGAGGCCCCGGTGACCAGCGCCCGTCTGCGGGTCATTTGCCGGCCGCCACCGGCAGGGCGAAACCGGCCAGCGACGGCGGGTTGTCGGCCAGAAGGTCGGCGATGGTGACACGCGACAGGGCCTCGCCCGCCGCCCGGTCTGCCGCGATCAGGGCCCGTGCCACCTGTCGGGGGATATGTTCACCCACCGGACAGCCCTTGGCCCCGGCCGGCGGAGAGCCCAGATGGGCGCAGCCGTGGACGGCCTTCAGCACCTCGTCCAGCCGAATAGTCTCGGGGCGGCGCAACAGCCAGGCCCCGCCGCTGGCGCCCGAGCGCGTTTCGATCAGGCCGGCGCGCGCCAGAAGGCCCGTCACCCGGCGGATGACCACTGGATTGGTGGGCACCGA
>JAHJYN010000144.1 GCA_018826885.1 Alphaproteobacteria bacterium
CTGAAGGGGACGGACATCACCACGCTCGACTTCGCCAAGGCGATGATCGACGAGGGCTTCCACCCGATGACCATGTACTTCCCGCTGGTCGTGCACGGGGCCATGCTGATCGAGCCGACCGAGACGGAGTCCAAGGCCGAGCTAGACCGGTTCATCCACGCCATGCGTGCCCTCGCCGAGGCCGCCAAGGCCGGCGACGTTGACCGCTTCAAGGGCGCCCCCTTCCATGCCCCGATGAAGCGTCTGGACGAGACCCGTGCCGCGCGTCAGCCGGTTCTGCGCTGGACCGCGCCGGATGGCTCGAACATGGCGGCCGAATAGGCCAGCACACTTGTCAGCCCCCCATGTCAGCACGACATGGGGGGTATGACCTCCTTCACGACAGACGACATCCCCGACCTCACCGGCCGCCGCGCCATTGTGACCGGCGCCAACAGCGGCACCGGCTTCGAGACAGCGAAGGCGCTTGCGGCCAAGGGTGCCGACGTCATTGTCGCGGCCCGCAGCCACGAGCGGGCGATCGCCGCCATCGCCGATATCAAGGCGAAGCAGCCCGACGCCCGCCTGCGGTTCGAGGAACTGGACCTGTCGCGGCAGGCCTCGGTAACGGCCTTTGCCGAACGTCTTCTGGCCGAGGGACGGCCCATCGACATTCTGGTCAACAATGCCGGGGTGATGGCCCTGCCCACCCGCCGGGAGACCGAGGACGGGTTCGAAATGCAGCTGGCTACAAACTACCTCGGCCATTTCGCCCTGACCGCACGGCTGTTACCCCTCCTCAGCGCAGGGGCAGCCCGGGTGGTGCAGGTGTCCAGCATCGCCCATCGGCAGGGCCGGATCCGCCTCGATGACCTCAACTACACCGAGGGCTACGACGCCTGGCCCGTCTATGCCCAGTCCAAGCTGGCCATGCTGATGTTCGGGCTGGAGCTGGATCGCCGCAGCCGGGCAAGCGACTGGGGCCTGACGAGCGTCGTGGCCCACCCCGGGGTGGCGCGGACGGGGCTGATCGCCAATGGTCCGCTGGTCGGCTCGCGGATCGGGCGGTCGCTGCACCGGTGGATCGTGCGGCCCCTGATCGAGCCCCTGGTCACCCACAGCCAGGCGGCCGGAGCGCTGCCGATCCTGATGGCGGCCACGGCGTCCGACGTGTCCCCCGGGAGTTATCTGGGGCCGACGAAGATGCGCGAGATCAAGGGGCCTCCCGGTCCCGCAGTCCCCGCAGAACAGGCCCTGGACGCCGATGTGGCATCCCGGCTGTGGTCCAGCTCCAAGCACCTGACGGGCGTGAGCTGGGACCCTCGCTGAGGTCGCGCACGGCATTGTGAACACACCCTCCCCTGATGCGCGTATGATGAGCGCGCGTAATCAGAACCCAAAACAAGCGTTGGGAGGCGCATTGGTCATGATGTCACGCGTTTACAAAGGTATGATCGCCGGATTTGTGGCGGCGTTTGCTGTAGCAGCACTTGAGGCGGCTCAGTTGTGGGCCGGCCCCTGGGTCGCAGGCTTTCCCCGACTTGTTACGGTGATGCTGGGAACGGACTCGATTCCATGGATCGGATGGGCCGGACACTTGCTGTTTGGCACCCTGATCCTTGGGCCCCTGTTCGGCATCCTGTGCCCCCGGATGCCGACCGAAATGCCTGAAACCAAAGGCGTAGTCTTCGCCGTCGGTGCTTTCATGGTGATGGGCCTGACGGTCGCGCCGCTGGCCGGAATCGGCATGTTCGGCATGCGCGCCGGCTTCTTCACGGTCGCATGGCTGGTGCTCACCCACGTCGTCTTCGGTGCGGTGATGGGCAATGTCTATGCCCGGCTGGTCGGCAAGGCCTGGCGGCAGGAGCGGGTCCGCGACCACGTTCATCTGGCGCACTAGCCCCGGAATGCGAAACGGCCCCGGAGCGAACTCCGGGGCCGATCTCGTTCGACTGCTTCTTAGGGCGCTGCCTAGTTCAGGCGGGTGCCCATCTGGGCGATGGCGTCATCGACCAGCGGATCACGCGTCTGCGAGGCCAGACGGGCCGCCAGGATGTCCTCTGCAGCCTTGATGGCCAGCTCTGCGGCCGCGGCCTTGACCTCGGCCGTGGCCTGGGCTTCGGCTTGGGCGATGCGACGCTCGGCCAGCGTCTGACGACGGGCCAGGGCCTCTTCCAGCTTGACCTTGGCATCCGCTTCCAGACGACGCGCATCGGCCTCTGCGGCCTTCAACATGTCGGCGGCCTGGGCCTCGGCCTCGGCCTTCTCAAGCTTGATCTGCGCCAGCAGGGCCTCGGCCTCGGCACGCAGTCGGGCAGCCTCGTCCAGCTCCGACTGGATCTTGGTGGCGGCTCCGTCCAGCTGGGCGGCGATCATGCCCGGCACCTTGACCAGCACCAGAATGCCGAAAAAGACGACCAGGCCAACGCCGACCCAGAACTCGGCATTGCCGAGATCCCAGAAATATCCGGTGAGAAAAGCGGGCATCAGGCGGCTCCCTTGACGGCGGCGGCGGTCTCGGCGGCGGTCGCGGCCTTGCCGGTCAGCTTCTCGACGATGGCGCGGGCGGTATCCGAGGCAATCGACGAGACGTTGGTCATGGCTGCATCGCGGGTCTTGCCGATGGCGGCTTCGGCCTCTGCGATACGCGCGTTGACGACAGCCTCTTCCTCGGCCGCGCGAGCGTTGGCGGTCTCGGTCACCCGAGCCTTGGCCGCAGCGGCCGTGGCGCGGGACGCGGCGCGGGCCTGCTCGACCTCGGCCTTGGCGATTTCGGCCTGGCCGGCGGCTTCGGCCTGGACCTGGCGGGCGGTTTCGACCGCTGCCGCAATGGTACCGGCCCGTTCATCCTTCACGCGGCGCAGACGCGGCAGGAAGACCTTCGACAGCAGCACGTAGAGGACGGCGAAAATGATCAGCAGCCAGAAGATCTGGCCGGCCCACCATTGGAACTCGAACTGGGGCAGACCCCCGCTGGCCTCGTGCCCGGCCTCAGTGGCCGTGTGGGTCTCCGAGGGCGCGACTTCGCCGTCGCGAACGGCAGCGGCCGTGTGCGGCAGGATGTCCTGGGTCGGGGGAGCGTCGCTGGATTGCACAGCCATGTTCAGTCCGGTTCAGAAAGAGCGACGGGCGGCGGCGATCCGAAGGGACCGACCGCCGCCCGATTGGGTCGTCAGGTTTAGCTGAAGAGGATCAGCAGGCCGAGCACGAAGGCCAGGATGCCCAGCGCTTCGGTCAGGGCGAAGCCCAGAACCAGGTTGGTGAACTGGCCGCTGGCGGCCGACGGGTTACGCAGGGCGCCCTGCAGGAAACCCGAGAAGATCGTGCCCACGCCGATACCGGCGCCGATCATGCCGAGGGTGGCCAGGCCAGCACCGATGTATTTTGCGGCTTCAGCTTCCATGATGTTTGTCCTTTGAATGAAGCGATTGAAGGTTGGTGGAAGGGTCAGTGGTCCCCGGCGTGAACTGCGTCGTTCAGATAGACGCAGGTCAGGACCGCGAACACAAAGGCTTGCAGGAAGGCAACCAGAAACTCCAGCGCCGTAAGGGCCAGAACGCCCCCGAAGGCCAGGATGGCGGCGACATAGGCCAGATAGGCGACACCGCCGGCGGAGGCGACCGCCCCCAGCGAGACGATGAACCCGGCGAACACCTTCATGGCAACGTGGCCGCCCAGCATGTTGCCGAACAGACGAAGCGAGAGGGTCACCGGACGCAAGAAGAAGGAGATCACCTCGATCGGCACCACGAACAGCAGCATGTACCAAGGCACGCCGGACGGGGCGAACAGCTTGAGGAAGCCGAGGCCGTGCATGGCGAAGCCGACCACGATCACCAGCAGGAATGTCATCAGGGCAAAGGTCAGCGCGACGGCCAGCTGGGCAGTGGCCGTGAAGACCGTGAACATGCCGAGCATGTTCATCGACAGGATGAAGATGAAGAGCGTGAAGACGAACGGGAAGAAGGCGCGGCCCTTCGAGCCGATAATGCCGGTCGCCAGATCGTCGATGAAGCTGAACATGCCCTCGCCGACGACCTGCAGGCGGCCGGGAACGACCCTGGGCGAGGCTGTGACGATGGCAAAGAACAGCACAACAATCGTCGCCGCCACAAACATGGCGACGGTGGAGTTGGTGATCGAGAGGTCGACGAGCCCGAGGCCGGGCACGTTCACCGGGGCGATCTCCACCACCGGCTTAACCTCGAACTGTTCCATCGGATCGGCCATGCCGCCGTGTCTCCCAAGTCAAAACTCCGAATCGCCGTGAGGCGGCCCGGTCAGCGGTCGTTTTCGTCCGCGTCCGCGTCATCCGGAAGGTCCCGGGGGGGACCGAATTCCTTCAGCGCGCGGGCGCTGAGTTTCTTGGCGGAATGCACCGCCAGCCAGATGGAGACCGCGAAGCCCGAAAGGGTCCCCACGATCATCCCCCACGGCGCGGTCCCGACAAACAGGTCGAAACCCCAGCCGATCCCCAGGCCCACCAGCACACCACCGATCATCTCGGCCATGATGCGGTAGCCGTATCCGACTGCCGCTCCGCCGTATTCGGGCGGTTCGGGTGTGGCCCGCGCCTTCAGCGAGTCGGCCTGGGCGTTGAGACGTCGGATTGTCTCTTCGCGGGTTTCCTCGGTCGGGGACATCGGCCTGCTCAGCGCCCGATGCTGGCGCCGGAAGGCGGGCGTCGGAGGGGGTCTGAATTCGGCGCGGAACCTATAGGCGGTCGAGCGTCAGGTCAAGGCACCCTGACCCGGGGCTCAAGCCCCGAAAATACAGGGAAAATTCGCATCCAGCGCCCCCTGTGGCGATGCGTCACCTGTCGGGGTGCTCGATCAGGGCGCGAGCCGCAGCGCGGGCCTCGTCCGTGACCACCGCACCCGACAGCATGCGGGCGATCTCCTCGTCCCGCTGGGCGGCATCCAGCACCTCGACGGTAGTAAAGGTGGCGCCGTCACGATCGCCCTTGCGCACCTTCCAGTGGCTGTGACCCCGGGCCGCGACCTGGGGGCTGTGGGTGACGACCAGCACCTGACCGCCCGACGCCAGCCGCTGCAGCCGGCGCCCCACGGCTTCAGCCACGGCGCCGCCGACGCCTTGATCCACCTCGTCGAAGATCATGACGGGCTGGACCTGCTCGGGACGGGCCGCCAGCGCGGCCTTCATCGCAAGGGCGAACCGCGCCAGCTCGCCGCCGGAGGCCACCGTGTCCAGCGGGCCGAACGGCTGGCCCGGATTGGTCGAGATCTCGAACCGGACGGTCTCCGCCCCCCGCGCGCTGCGGCGTTCCTCGGGCAGAGGTTCCAGTGCCACGCGAAACCGCGCCCGATCCAGCTTCAGCGGCCCCAGCTCTCCGGCCACAGCCCGGGCCAGACGGTCACCCGCCTCGGCCCGGCGAGCTGACAGGGTGGCGGCGGCGGAATCATAGGCGGCCCGGGCCGCTGTGAGCGCCCGTTCAGCCGCAGTCAACGCCTCGGCCCCGTCCTCGATCAGGCGCAGCTGCTCCCGCATCCGGATCCTGAGGCGCGGCAATTCCTCGACCGTGGTGTTCAGCTTGCGGGCGGCGGCGCGCAGGGCGAACAGCCGCTCCTCGGTCTTGTCCAGCCGGCCCGGCTCGACGTCGAGGGCATCGGCGGCCTGGTCCAGCTGGGCTACCGCCTCCATGGCCTCGACGAGGGTGCGGTCGATGGCTTCGGCGGCCGCCGCGAGCCGCAATACCACCGGGTGGTCATGGCCCGAAGCTTCCGAGGCGGTGCCCTGATTCTCGGCCTCGAGGCGCACGGCTTGCAGAGCCCGGCCCCGGGCATGCTCGACCGCCCTGAGCGCCGCCGAGAGCCGTTGCGACAGCTTGTCGCCGCCCAGCGAGTCCCGCGCCTCGGACAGATCGGCCAGCGCCTTTTCCGCAGCCCCCAGCAGGGCCCGCTCACCCGCCAGCTCGGCCTCTTCGCCCGCGCGCGGGTCCAGAGCGTCCAGCTCCTCAAGAGCAAGGGTCAGCTCTTCGGCACGGGCCGCTGCCGTGCTGGCTTCCGCGCGCAATCCGTCCAGCCGCTGCTGGGCTTCGCGTCGGGCCTCATGCGCCCGCGCCACGGACGCGACATCGTCATGCAAACCACCGTAGCCGTCGAGGGCGCCGGGATGGGTCCGGGCGTCCAGCAGGCCGACGGTCTCGTGCTGGCCATGCACCTCGACCAGTCCCTGCGCCAGCGACCTCAGGGCGTTCACCCCGACAGCCTGATCGTTGATGAAGGCGCGGCTGCGGCCATCGGCTCCCAGAACCCGGCGCAGGATAAGCTCCTCGCCCGGCTCAACCTCCAGCCCCTTGTCTCGGGCCTCGGCCAGCCAGTCGGCATCCGCAGGCGTGTCGAAGGTGGCCGTGGCCACGGCCTGCGCCGCGCCTGCGCGCACCAGCCCCGCATCCGAGCGAGCCCCCAGCGCAAGGCCCAGGGCATCCAGAATGATCGACTTGCCGGCCCCGGTCTCGCC
>JAHJYN010000145.1 GCA_018826885.1 Alphaproteobacteria bacterium
GAACGCGCTTTTCGGCAAGAGATTGCGTTTAGGGGCTTTCGCCCGCATCCGGCTTTGGCTATACGCCCGGTTCCTCAGATTTGGCCGCCGTAGCTCAGTGGTAGAGCGCATCCTTGGTAAGGCTGAGGTCGTGGGTTCGATTCCCCCCGGCGGCACCACTTCCCGATCCTGAACGACGCTAGCGCTCCGACTCCGGGGCGGGACGCGTGCGTCGATAGTCGCGCCAGGCGCGGCTGCGATCCAGGTTGCCGTCGTCGCGGGCGTCGATCGGCGGCAGGCCGATCTCCGAGCGCCAGGGCGTGATCACGGGGTCCATCCAGTCGGGATCATAGCCGTAGCCATAGCCGCCATAGGCCGGATAGCCGTTCTTGACCTCGCTGTAGTGCAGTTGCAGGTGACCCCGCTCGCCCAGCGGCACCGAGACCGAGGCCCCGTACTGGCGGTAGCCTTCCGTGCCGATGCCCACGCTGAACTCGCTGCGCACGCGCCGCTCACTGTCCCAGGCAATGCCATCGACCGGTCCGTCATAGGCCGCGTCCGCGCCCATCGGCACGGAAGGGGCGTCGGCCAGCCAGCGGCTGATCTGTTGATCGGTGGTCAGGCCGTGGGGCTCGGGATCCTGCTCTACGCTCAGGGTCGGGGCATTGGCTGCCGCCTCGGCCGCCGCTTCACCCTCCGCCGCAACCGTCTCGGCCGACACACCGGGCGTCGCCGCCGTACGGATGGTCTCTTCCGGATCCTGGGGATCGGGGGAGCCCAGGGCCAGAAGGGCGACGCTTGCCATCACTGTAATCATCGCTCGATCTTCCCCTGTATCCGGGCGGGCGGCAACCGCGCCCGCCGTGATCGCCCACCCTCAGTGTCAAATGTGTTCAGGGTCAGGCGACCTGTTCGCCCCGACCCAGCGGGTCCGGCAGCGGCTCGCCCTCCGGCACGAAGCTGAGCGCCGCCGAATTGATGCAGTAGCGCATGCCCGTCGGCGGCGGTCCATCGGGAAAGACGTGCCCCTGGTGGCCGTCACAGCGGGCGCAGCGTGTCTCGATGCGGACCATCCCATACGACGTGTCGCGGATCTCGCGAATGTGGGCGGGGTCATACGGCCGGTCAAAGCTGGGCCAGCCGGTGCCGCTTTCGAACTTGGTCTTGGTCTGGAACAGCGGCAGGCCGCACAGGCGGCAGCAAAATACCCCCGCCCGCTTCTCATCCAGCAGGCCGCCGCAGAAGGGCGCCTCGGTCCCGTGTGCCAGCAGGATGCGCTCGGCTTCGGGGTCCAGATCGGCGATCAGGCGCTCGCGCTGGTCTTCATCGGGCGGGGTCAGGTCAAAGCCGGAGGCAGAGGTCATCTGGGTCATGTCCCGGATATAGGAAGGGCCGGCCAGGGTTCCCACCCCGACCGGCCCGATCCTCATTACAGTGCGTGGGTCTTAACCCCCGAACAGGCTCGACACCCAGGTCCGGACCGCAACCTCATCGGCCGGGTTGCCGGTGTAGCGCAGGCCCTCGGCCGGCTGATGCGGCTCGTTGTTGCCCCGCTCGCGGCTGGTCCAGGCCTTGTGGCCATAGGTCAGGTCCGCATAGTTCGACGGCAGGCGCAGGACGGTCGGCTCGATGAAGATCGAGTCTTCCGCCGTGGTCGATCCGGCCAGACGCACGTTCGGCAGATTGACCAGCAGGTCCAGCACGTCGAGGCAGCCACCGGCACAGCCGGCATCCACCAGAACGATCACCGGGCCCTGCACGGGGTTCGGCGCGCCCGTATCCGCGACCGGGGCACGGCCCGGCAGCACAAAGCTCTCCTGGCCGGCGGCCATGGCCGCATCAAAGGCTTCCACGACGCCGCGGGTCTCTTCGATGATCGCCGGGTTTTCCTCGACGAACAGCGGATCGGCCTCCATGCGGGCCAGGGTGTCGGCGAACCAGTCGCGGTTGTCCTGGCTGACGCGGTAGGTCACGTCACCGGCGACCGGCTGGCGGCTGACGGTGAACTCGGGCGTCCAGATACGATTGACCAGGCCATAGGCGCGGCGGGTCGAGGTGAACTCCGACCCATTGGCGCCGCGCAGGTCCAGGACAAAGCCCTGGGGCCCACGCAGGGCGTCGGCCTGGGCCACGATGCTGGCGTTGAACGCGGCCCAGTCGGCATCCTCGCTCAGCGAGTGGGCGTGCACCCACGGGCGGCCGTTGACGTCTTCAATGGCCAGCGGCACGTCGCCGGGCATGTAGACGGTGGCGCGATAGGCGGCTTCCAGGGCCTGCGGGTTCACCGGCTGGATCTGCAGCTCGATGTCGCGCGAGCGGCGGCCTTCCTGGAACTTACAGGTCTGGGGCAGTCCGCGGGTGAAGGGGTTGTTGCGGTTCCACAGCAGATAGGGCGCCGAACGCACGCGACCGGCCTCGGTCGTCAGGTCGGCTTCCCAGCGGTCCAGCTTCTCCATGGCGAACTGTTCGATCGGAACACCATTGCACTCGGTCACGACCGAGCCGACCCGCGGACCGCGGCGCACGCCGTCGGCCACGTGGGTGACGACATACTGTCCGTCGCGCCAGCCCGTGGTCACGCCGCCCCAGCTGATGCCGAAATACGGGCCCAGCAGGTCGAAGGTCGGGGTGATGCGCAGGTTCGAGTCCCGGAAGCCGGCCGCAAAATAGCGCATCAGATAGGCGTGGCTGTCGCCGCTGTTGACCTGACCGATCAGGGCCTGGGCCTCGGCAAGGCCGGTATCCAGATAGCTGCGGAAGGCGGCCGCTTCGGCGCCACCGGCCACCAGCGCGGGGTGATTCTGGCGAATCTCCTCCTGGGCGGTGACCAGATCCTGCGAGGCGAGCGCCCGGAAGTCCTGGGCCGCGACCGAGGTGGTGGCGGTAATGGCGAGGGCCGCGGCCGTAAAGGCGGCGTACGGTCTGAACGTCATACTAAAGGCTCCAGTGGTCGTGTCAGGGAGATCCCGGACGTTAAAGCCGATCAGGCAGGGGCTTGCCAACCCCGAACGCCGATCAAGCGAACCCCCCGGTCCGTAAGCCGGTTTACTCGCACGGGATCACGGCCTAATCGGGGCCGTCGCCTCAAGGTGAGATCACAGTGCGTTGATCTCCCGTATCCGGCGATGTCGATGGAACCGGGAATGTTCGCCAAGATTCTGATCGCCAACCGGGGCGAGATCGCCGTCCGTATCATCAAGACCTGCCGCCGCATGGGCATTCAGACGGTGCAGGTCTATTCCGAGGCCGACGCGGGCTCGCTGGCGGTCGAAATGGCGGATGAAGCCGTGCTGATCGGCCCGGCCGCGGCATCGGAATCCTACCTCCTGGCCGACCGCATCGTCGACGCCGTGCGACAAACCGGCGCGGAAGCTGTGCATCCCGGCTTTGGCTTCCTCAGCGAGAACGCCGGTTTTGCCCGCCGCCTGCGCGACGAGGGCATCGCCTTCATCGGCCCGAACCCCGAAGCGATCGACGCCATGGGCGACAAGATCAGCTCGAAAAAGCTGGCCGCCGAAGCCGGGGTCTCGACCGTGCCGGGCCACATGGGCCTGATCGAAACCCCCGAGGAGGCCGTCCGCATCGCCCGCGAGATCGGCTATCCGATCATGATCAAGGCCTCGGCCGGCGGCGGGGGCAAGGGCATCCGCGTGGCCCATTCCGATGCCGACATGGCCGACGGCTTCTCCTCGGTGAAGGCCGAGGCCAAGTCGGCCTTCGGCGACGACCGGGTCTTCCTCGAGAAATTCATCGAAAACCCGCGCCATATCGAAATCCAGGTGATGGGCGACAAGCACGGCAACGTCGTCCACCTGTGCGAGCGTGAATGCTCGATCCAGCGCCGCAACCAGAAGGTCATCGAGGAGGCCCCCTCCCCCCTGCTGGACGACAAGACGCGCAAGGCCATGGGCGAACAGGCCATCGCCCTGGCCAAGGCCGTGAACTACGACAGCGCCGGCACGGTCGAATTCGTCGCCGGTCAGGACAAGAGCTTCTATTTCCTCGAGATGAACACCCGGCTGCAGGTCGAGCATCCGGTGACCGAGCTGATCACCGGCGTCGATCTGGTCGAGCAGATGATCCGCTCGGCCTGGGGCGACCCGCTGAACATCACCCAGAAGGACCTCAAGATCCGCGGCTGGGCGATCGAGAGCCGCATCTATGCCGAGGACCCCTATCGCGGCTTCCTGCC
>JAHJYN010000146.1 GCA_018826885.1 Alphaproteobacteria bacterium
GACAGAACCGCGCCGACCGGCAGCAGGTAACGGGCGTCAGAGCCCGAGGCCAGCTTGGCATATTCGTCACCGCTGGTGACGCCCATGGCCGGACGCAGGTCAGACCCGCGCGGATTGGCACGCCAGTCGACCACGACGCGCTGGGCGATACCGGTCGCCTCGTCGGTTTCCTCGCGGAACGACAGGGATTCCATCAGGTCCTCGAACCGGATGGTGCCGCCCACTTCGGTCAGGATCGGCGTGGTGTAGGGGTCCCACTCGGCCAGACGCTGGCCGCGCGTGACCTCGGCACCCTCGGTCACCCGGATACGGGCGCCATAGGGGGCCTTGTGCGTCTCGCGGTCCTTGCCGTCGACGACCACGGTGACGACGACGTTCCGGCTCATGGCCACCAGATCGCCGTGCGCCGCCTTGACGGTCGGGCCGGTGATCTTGATCGCCCCGGCGTTGGTCGCCTCCATGAAGGAGGTCTCGGCCACCTGGGCGGTACCGCCGATGTGGAAGGTCCGCATCGTCAGCTGGGTGCCCGGCTCGCCGATCGACTGGGCCGCGATGACGCCGACCGCTTCGCCGATGTTGACGTTGGTGCCCCGCGCCAGGTCACGGCCGTAGCAGTGACCGCAGATGCCGGCTTCGGCTTCACAGGTCAGGGCCGAACGGACCTTGACCGCCTGAACGCCGGCCTCTTCCAGGATCTCGATCTCTTCTTCCTGGAGGTAGGTGTCGGCGGGCAGCAGCACGGTATCGGTGCCCGGCTCCTTGATGTCCTCGGCCGCGTAACGGCCCAGAACGCGCTGACCCAGGGAGACGAGGACGTCACCGCCCTCGACCACGGCCCGCAGGGTGATGCCCCGCGTCGAGCCACAATCTTCCTCGGTGACGATCGAGTCCTGCGCCACGTCCACCAGACGGCGGGTCAGATAACCCGAGTTGGCGGTCTTCAGCGCGGTGTCGGCCAGACCCTTGCGGGCGCCGTGGGTGGAGTTGAAGTACTCCAGCACGGTCAGACCTTCCTTGAAGTTCGACACGATCGGCGTCTCGATGATTTCGCCGGACGGCTTGGCCATCAGGCCGCGCATACCGCCCAGTTGTTTCATCTGGGCCTGCGAACCGCGGGCGCCGGAGTTGGCCATCATGAACACCGAATTGATGTCCGGGCGTTCGCCCTCGGCCAGCACGCGCGGCTGGGCGATCTCGGCCATCATCGCGTCGGCGATCCGGTCCGTGGACTTGGCCCAGGCGTCAACGACCTTGTTGTACTTCTCGCCCTTGGTGATCAGGCCGTCGGCGTACTGCTGTTCGTACTCCTCGACCTGGGTACGGGTCTCGTCGACGATGCCGACCTTCTTGGTCGGGATGACGATGTCGTCCTTGCCGAAGGAAATGCCCGCCTTGGCCGCCTCGCGGAAGCCGAGACCCATCATCTGGTCGGCGAAGATCACCGTCGCCTTCTGACCGCAGTGGCGATAGACCACGTCGATCAGATTGCCGATTTCCTTCTTGGTCAGGTTCTTTTCCAGCAGCCGGTAACCGACGTTGGGGTTCTTCGGCAGGATGGCGCCCAGCTTCATCCGGCCCGGGGTGGAATCGATCACCTTGGTGATCAGTTCGCCCTCGGCGTTCATCTCGGTCCAGCGGGCCTTGATGCGGGTGTGCAGGCTGACGACACCGGCGTCGAGCGCCGCGTCGATCTCGCCGATGTTGGCGAACAGCTTGCCCTCACCCGGCTCACCGTCCTTGACCAGCGACAGGTAGTACAGGCCCAGCACGATATCCTGCGACGGCACGATGATCGGCTTGCCGTTGGCCGGCGACAGGATGTTGTTGGTCGACATCATCAGGACGCGCGCTTCCAGCTGGGCCTCGAGGCTCAGCGGGACGTGCACGGCCATCTGGTCGCCGTCGAAGTCGGCGTTGAAGGCGGCGCAGACCAGCGGGTGCAGCTGGATGGCCTTGCCCTCGATCAGCTTGGGCTCGAACGCCTGGATGCCCAGACGGTGAAGCGTCGGAGCGCGGTTCAGCAGAACCGGGTGCTCGCGGATCACCTCTTCGAGGATGTCCCAGACCTGGGGTTGTTCGCGCTCGACCATGCGCTTGGACTGTTTGACGGTGCCCGAAAGGCCCTTGGCGTCCAGACGCGCATAGATGAACGGCTTGAACAGCTCGAGCGCCATCTTCTTGGGCAGGCCGCACTCGTGCAGCTTGAGGTCGGGACCGACGACGATCACCGAACGGCCCGAATAGTCGACGCGCTTGCCGAGCAGGTTCTGACGGAAGCGGCCCTGCTTGCCCTTCAGCATGTCGGCCAGCGACTTCAGGGGCCGCTTGTTGGCGCCGGTGATGACCCGGCCGCGACGGCCGTTGTCGAACAGGGCGTCGACGGACTCCTGCAGCATCCGCTTTTCGTTACGGATGATGATGTCGGGCGCCCGCAGCTCGATCAGGCGCTTGAGGCGGTTGTTCCGGTTGATGACCCGACGATAGAGATCGTTGAGGTCGGACGTGGCGAAGCGGCCGCCGTCCAGGGGCACCAGCGGGCGCAGTTCCGGCGGGATCACCGGCACCACCGACAGCACCATCCATTCGGGCTTGTTGCCGCTCTCGATGAAGCTCTCGATGAGCTTCAGACGCTTGGACGTCTTCTTGAGCTTCATTTCCGAGGTGGTGGTGAGCAGGTCCTCGCGGAGCCGCTCGGCCTCCTTGGGCAGGTCGATGGCGCGCAGCAGGCCCTGGACCGCCTCGGCGCCGATTTCAGCGGTGAAGCTGTCGTCGCCGAACTCTTCCTGGAAGCGCATATAGTCGTCTTCCGACAGCAGCTGGTGCTGCTTCAGCGGGGTCAGGCCCGGCTCGGTGACGATGTAGTATTCGAAGTAGAGCACCCGCTCCACGTCCTTCAGCGCCATGTCGAGCATCATCGA
>JAHJYN010000147.1 GCA_018826885.1 Alphaproteobacteria bacterium
AAGGAGGCGCGGCCCATGTGGGATACCTATTCCACGCGCGCCGTGGCCCACGCCATCGACGTCTATGGCTCCTTCACCTTCCCCTACCCCTATCCGACGGCCCAGTCGGTCAACGGGCCCGTGGGCGGAATGGAATACCCGATGATCACCTTCAACGGGGCCCGTCCGACGCGTGACGAGAACGGCAATGTCATCAACGGTGACCGCACCAAATATGCCCTCGTCGATGTGATCATCCACGAGATCGGCCACATCTGGTTCCCGATGATCATCAACAGCGACGAGCGGCAGTGGACCTGGATGGACGAGGGCATCAACACCTTCCTCGAATACCAGGCGACCAAGCTGTGGGATCCCGACTTCCCGGCCCGCGGTGAGCCGCGCGACATTGTCCGCTTCATGACCTCGGACAATCAGGTCCCGCTGATGACCCGCTACGACACGGCGCTCAACGCCGGTAACGTCGGCTATCTGAAGCCCGGCACGGCCCTGGTTGTCCTGCGCGAGACCGTCATGGGTCGCGAGTTGTTCGACCGCGCCTTCCGCGAATATGCCGAGCGGTGGAAGTTCAAGCGTGCCACCCCCTACGACTTCTTCCGCACCATGGAAGAAAGCTCGGGCATGGACCTGGACTGGTTCTGGCGCGGCTGGTTCTATTCGACCGACCACGTCGACATCTCGCTCGAAAACGTCGTTCAGGCCCGTCTGGCCACAGAAGAGGACGAAGACGAGGGCGAGGCGCCGTCTGACGGACCGCCGCCCGCCGCCGAGCCCGAAGTCGAGGTCGTCGAGCCGCCTGTGCCGCTGACCATCGCCAACAATGCCGGCATGCAGACGGTGATCGAGCGCAATCCGTCGATCGACGCCTATGACGACACGGCGGACGGCGCCTATCCGCTGACCGACGAGCAGCGCCGGGCCATCGGCCAGGGCGGTCGCCAGATGATCATGCCCCTGATCCAGGAAGCCCAGGCGTTTGACTCCAACGTCTATCGCTTCAGCTTCAAGAACGTCGGCGGCGTGGTGATGCCTATCATCCTGAAGCTGACCTTCGACGACGGCACCAGCGAAGTGGTTCGCATCCCGGCCGAGATCTGGCGCTACAACAGCCGGGAGGTCAGCTGGCAGTATGTGACCGACAAGACCCTGGTGCAGACCGAGGTCGATCCCAACTGGGAAACCGCCGACGCCGACCGCGCGAACAACTACTTCCCGCGTCGCTAGTCAGCACTGCCATCAAGGCCGGGGGCGCGTTCCGCAAGGGACGCGCCCTCAGTCGTTTTCGTCCGGCCCGTTCAGATCGGCGGGGTCGGCCTCATAGTCCAGCAGGTCAGCGGGGCGGCACCCCAGCGCCGCGCACAGCCGGGCGAGGGTGGAAAAGCGGATGCCCTTGACCTTGCCCGAGCGGAACAGGGACATCTGGGTCTCGCTCAGCCCCACTTCGGCCGCCAGATCACGGGCGGTGCGGCCGCGTTCGGCCAGAACGGCATCCAGGGTCACGCGAACGGGCATTCAGATCATCTCGTCCAGCTCGGCCTGCACGTCGGCCGCCTGACCGAGTACCCGGCCCAGCAGGAATAGCGCGCCGCCGATCATGCCCAGCGTCATGCCGCTGACATCAAAATGCAGCCAGCCGCCCTGACCGCCCTGAAGGATCCGCGTCAGATTGGTCACCACAAACACACTCCAGACCCCGCCAATCCCCAGAGCCAGCCCGACATTGCGAAGCGCCAGCGCGAGCGTCGGCTGGATCAGTCGCCCCTTCGACAACTGCCCCAGCGCCCGGCCGATCATCCACACCGCCGCCAGATAGCAGACGGCGGGCATGACCCAGATCACCGAGCTGACGACATCCCGGGCGTAGGGGACTGCGTCGCCCCGCAGGCGCAGCCACAGCGGCGCGATCAGATGCATCAGCGCCAGCAGGCTGCCGACGCTGATCACCATGAACCGGGCCAGCAGCTGGAACTGGCGGCAACGCGCCCGAAACCGGGCCAGATCGTCGGAACTCATCGGGCTCTCCCTGTCTGAACTTTAATCTTGACTTAAATTTCTCCGCTCGGCAACTTTATATAAGAGTTAAATCACGAGGCATCTCATGCTGGCCATTGAAACCTGCGACCTGCGTCGCCGCTTCGGTCCGACGCTGGCCGTGGACGGTGTATCCCTGTCGGTGCCCCGGGGCTGCGTTTACGGCTTCATGGGCCGGAACGGGGCGGGCAAGACCACCACGCTCAAGATGCTGCTGGGGCTGGTCCGGCCTGACGCCGGTACGATCCGCATCGCCGGCCGGGATGCCCTCGCCGACCGGCTGGGCGCCGCCCGGTGCATGGGGGCCCTGCTGGAGGCCCACGGCTTTTACGCCCACCTGTCCGGTCGCGAGAACCTCGACCTGTCGCGGTCCTTGCTGGGGCTGAAGCCGTCCGAGCTGGACCGGGTGCTTGAGATCGTCGGCCTGGTCCCCGACGCCGGGCGCCGGGTCGGGGGCTATTCTCTGGGCATGCGCCAAAGACTGGGGATCGCCCGGGCGCTGCTGGGCAGCCCCGAAGTGCTGATCCTCGACGAACCGACCAATGGTCTGGATCCCGACGGTATTGCCGACATGCGCGACTTCCTGCGCACCCTCCCCGCCCGCGCCAATGCCACCGTCCTGCTGTCCAGCCACCTGCTGGGCGAGGTCGAACAGGTCGCAGATCGCGTCGGCATCCTCCATCAGGGGCGGCTTGTCCTGCAGGACGATCTCGCCGCCCTGCGCGCCGGTCAGGCCCCGCAGCTGCGGCTGGGCTGTGACGCCCCGGACCAGGCCCGCGCCGTGATCCGCAGCCTCGGTCTCACGCCCGAGCTGGATAGCGACCGGATCACCCTCGCCCCGGGCGCAGACGTTCGCGGGATCGCCCGTGCGCTCAACCGGGCCCTCGTCGAGGCCGGCATAGGCGTCCACGAACTGGCCCCCGAGGCCCGGTCGCTCGAGGCCATCTACCGCGACATCACCGCCCTGTCCCCGTCCCCTCACAAGGAAGCCGCCTGATGCTCCGTGTGCTCATCGTCGAACTGCGCAAGCTGAACCGCTCGCTTGCCGCGGCCCTGGCCGTCGCCGCGCCGGGCCTGATCGCCGTCTTCACCTTCTTCAACATGCTGCGGGGCGACACTGCCCAGCCGTGGGACATGTGGATGATCAGCGCCGCCGGTATCTGGGCCTTCTTCATGCTGCCCATGAGCGTCACGGCCCTGACGGCCCTGATCGCCCATATGGAGCACGGCCCCCGCAGCTGGGACCATCTGCGCGCCCTGCCCCTGCCGCGCTGGACGATCTACGCCGCCAAGGCCCTCAGCGTGTTTCTGGTTCTGGCCCTGATGAGTGTCGGCGTCTTTGCCTTCACCTGGGCCGCTGTGAAGCTGGCCGTCGTCCTCAAGCCGCAGCTGGCGCCGACCGGCCCCTTCGACGCCCTCGTCTATCTGACAACGCTCGGTCGGATGTATCTGGCCGCCACCCTTGTCGTGGTCATCCAGCTGTGGATTGCCCTGCGTTGGTCAAGCTTCGTGCCCGGCCTGGTCGTCGGCATCGGCGGGACCTTCTTCGCCGTCGTCGCCACCTCGGCCCGGATCGGCGTCTTCCTGCCCTGGCAGATGCCGGTCAACATGCTGGCAACCGAAGGATGGCGGATGCAGACCGCACTCGGGCTGGGCCTTGGCGGCGGTCTGCTCGTTCTGGCCCTGATGCTGTGGCACCTGTCGCGACGCGAGGTGCTTTAGGTCGAAATCCAGCAGCCGCGCCAGTCCACCGGCCGGAGCCATCATCAGGATCATGGTCGCCTCCTGAGTCGTGATTGATACTCATTTGCAGGTTTGCGGATTCGCCCCCCTCATGGCAAGCCTTGATAAGACGTCTCCTCAAAAGGCCGCGCCCTGCCCGACCCCCTCGCCCGCTCCTGCGACGACTGTGGCCTGTGCTGCAAGCTGATGGGCGTGACCGCGCTCGACAAGCCGGCCGGCCGCTGGTGCACCCATTTCAAAAAGGCCCAGGGGTGCCGGATCTATGACGACCGGCCCGCGGACTGCCGGATCTTCAACTGCCTGTGGCTGCTGACCGAAGCGCTCGACGCAGACTGGAAGCCGTCCGTGTGTGGCTTTGTCCTGCACAGCGAAGCCGGAGGGGCCCGGCTGATTGTCGAATGTGACCCGGCGCGCCCGCACGACTGGCGGCGCGCGCCCTACCGCACCACGCTGGAGGACTGGGCCGCGCGGGGACAGGAGGTGCTGGTCATGGCGGGCCGCACCGGCCTCCGGTTGCTGGCCGACGGTCAGACGCGACCTGTGCGGCGCGCTGGCTAGCGGGGTTCGACCGTCTGACCAATGGCATCGGCGAGCACCCGGTCCTCATCGCTCACGGCCGACACCCAGACATGCAGCTCCATGCCATCGCCCAGCCGGAAAAGGTGCTCCAGCGCCAGGGGCCGTCCGCCCTCGGTGACAATGATCGATCGACGGCCGGCGCGCTCCCGCTGCTCGCCGCTGTAGATCGGGAACTGCGACTGCGGACCGACATAGATCATCACGAGGCCGCGCCCGTCGCGCCGGACCGAGAAGATGTCAAACTCGGGACCTGACCGTCCGGGATAGAGGCCCGCGCCCTCCGGCATGGCGACCCGGAACGGCAGGGCGAGGCGCTCGGGCACGGTCAGGGCCGCCGGCTCGGGCGCAGGCGTCTGGGCCGGCTCAGCCGCTTCGGCGGGTTCCGCCTCAGGCTCGGTGGCGGGGGCCGTCTCGACCTCGGGCTCTACATCCGGCTCAGGCTGAGCCGCCGGCGGGGTTGCAATGGCGGCCGGCGGACCGCTGTTCAGGTCGCGGGTGATGTCGTCGTCCGCGTCCTGGGCGAGGACGAGACCGGGGGCGAGCACCAGACCGGCCGTCAGGACAAGGCCGGCGATGGCTTTCGGCGGGAGGAGAGCGGGCATTTTCATGGGCGGACCATCTCCCGAGGCCAGGCGCGGCGCAAGTCTGCACATCAAACAGGATCAGGCGGCCTGGAGTTCCACCCAGAAGGTCGCGCCCTGTCCCGGCTCGGACACCACGCCAATGTCACCGCGTTGCAGCTCCACCAGCCGCTTGGCCAGGGCCAGGCCGATGCCGTGGCCCTCGATCGCCGACCGCTCAAGACCCAGACGGTTGAAGGGTTCGAACAACTGCGCCTGTTTGTCCGCCGACAGACCCGGGCCGCGGTCGATGACCTCGATGCGCACGCCGCCGGTCACGCGAACAGCCTTCAGCATGACGACGCCTCCGGCCCCGCCGTATTTCACGGCATTGCTGGCCAGGTTGCCGATCACCTGGGTCAGGCGCTGCGAATCCGCCAGCACGACCATGCCATCGACCGCGCATTCCAGCTCGATCCGTACCCCGGCGGCTTCGGGCCGCAGCGCCGTCACGCGGGCCACATCGTCCAGCACGCCATGCACATCGGTCGGGCGCAGGTCGACCTTGACCGCCCCGGACTCGGCGCGCGCCACATCCAGCA
Source organism: Alphaproteobacteria bacterium (assembly GCA_018826885.1). Taxonomy (GTDB): domain Bacteria; phylum Pseudomonadota; class Alphaproteobacteria; order Caulobacterales; family Caulobacteraceae; genus Brevundimonas. Next base: position 5,516 of record JAHJYN010000147.1, read on the forward strand.
GGTCGTGGGCCAGCGCCTCGACCTGACGGGCGGTCTTGACCAGCATGTCGGCCATATCGCGCTGGGTGTCCGTCACCGTTCCGATCTGGCCGGATTTCCACAGTTCGCCGATGCCGATCACCCCACCGACCGGGCTCTTGATCTCATGGGCCACATTGGCCAGCAGGCGCGACTTGGCCGCAGAGGCCCGCTCGGCCCGCACCTGACCGGCCTTGGCGCGCGCGGCCAGAAGGTCCCGTTCTTCCAGCAGGGCCGCGACCAGCAGGATCGGCATGCAGCCCAGCAGGACCATCACTTGGGCCAGCATGGCCCGGTGCGCCATGTCGTCAGGGTTCATCGTGAAGGGGCCATAGCCCATCATGGCCCCGCCCACGGCCGTCAGGGTCACAATCAGCAGCGCCGTCGCGATCCCGAGGATCCTCAGCCGCACCGCAATCAGGATGAGGACGGGCGTGATGGCAAAGCCCAGATGCACGCCGACGTTCAGATAAACGAGCCAGCAGGCCGCCACGAGCAACCCCAGCAGGGTCGCGGTCTCGGCCAGCTTCCACGGCCGGCGCAGCACGCTCAGGTGTGCCCGGGTCAGGGCCAGGCCAAAGGTCCCGATGACCGCCAGCCCAAGGGCATGGCCGAACCACCAGGTCTGGAATGAGGCGGCAATATCCGCCCCGTTCATCGCATAGAGACACAGGGCGGCGAACAGGGCCGCCGGGATGGGCGCGACAACGGCCGCACTTAGCAGGAACCGGGCGCACCCCTCGACCGTGCTCAGGTTCAGCCCCGGCGCAAACCGCCGCGCCAGCGTCACCGCCAGAACGATCTCCACCATATTGGCGACGGTGAACATGACTGACAGCAGCGGCGGATTGCCGACCAGAAACTGCCCGACCAGAATTCCAAGGGCGATCAAGCCTCCATAGGCCATGTCGTAGATGGGCCCACGCGAGGTTCTCAGCCAGACGACCGTGGCCAGTCCCCCGGCGCCCCACAGCGCTGCGATCAGACCCGCCGTCCGGGCAAAAGTAACAGCAAGAACAATCAACAAGGCCACACCGACGGCCGTCAGTATCGGCACCAGCGGCTGCGAGAATACAGGTTCGTGCACGCGCTCTGTCACGGCACGGGCGGCGCTCCTATCAGAGGCCGGCGTCATGGGCTTGGCAATATCCAGCGCAGGGCTGACGGGCATTCGACGTATCCACATCACACAAACAGCCCGTGACGCTTAGTCCTTTCCCTTTAATATCCCCTGAAGCCTAGGCGTGGAGGGCCGCATTCAGGGCGCGCACCGCCTCGCCCGGTCCGGCGGTGTGGGACCAGACCGCGTTGCTGACCGCCAGGAAGTCCGCCCCGGCCGCGGCCAACGCACCGGCATTGGTTGCGTCGATGCCGCCGATGGCGACGCAGGGGATCTCCATGGTCTCCTGCCAGATCGTCAGCACATCCGGGCTGGCGGTATACTCGACCGCCTTGGTGGTCGTCGGGAAGAAGGCGCCAAAGGCCACATAGTCCGCCCCCGCTTCGGCCGCCTCCATGGCCAGATGGCGACTGTCGTGGCAGGTCACGCCGATCATCGCATCCGGCCCCAGCAGCCGCCGCGCGTCGGCCACGGAGCCATCCTGCTGTCCCAGATGCACGCCGTCGCAGCCCGTCGCCTTCGCCAGATCGGCCCGGTCATTCAGGATCACCGCCACATCGCGGGCCTGCGCCAGCGGAGCCAGAACCTCGACTGCTCGTCGCACCTCGGCATCCGGCACATCCTTCAGCCGGATCTGCAGCGCCGCGACATCTCCGCCCGCCAGCGCCTCGACCAGACGGTCGGCAAAGGCCGTCAGATCCGGAATGGACGGCGGCGTGATCAGATACAGCCGGCAGGGCGGACGGGCGGGCGTTGCGGTCTTGCTCATATCGGGCAAGTGCGACGCCGCACCGCATTCGTCAACGCCGCATTGCGCGTGCGAACGATTTGCAGTCGCCCTGATTGGTGCTATAGCGAGGCGTTCTCAACTGATCCGGCGTGCTCGCCCCGTGTACATCTGTAACTGCAACGGCCTGAGGCAGCGTGACGTGGCCCGGGCGATCGAGTCGGGAGCCGCCCGCCCGCGCGACGTCTTTGCCCACCATCAGTGCAGCGCCCAGTGCGCCAAATGCGTCTGCGAAATGCGCCAGATGATTCAGGAGACGCGCGACTCCTGGGCCATGGCCGCCGAGTAACGCCGGCCAAAGTCGAGAGCGACACGCAAAGTCGTTCTCATCTTACTGAAAACGCAGATTATTTTTGAGAGCCACCGTTCGGTGTGCTAGACTGGCGTCCTGCATCAACGGCGGGCGATTCCCCACGCGCGGCCCCGCCCCGAACTCGAAAGGCCTTGGCCATGAAGGGCGATCCCGCGATCATCCGCACCCTCAATGGGGTCCTGACCAACGAACTGACGGCGGTGAACCAGTATTTCCTGCATGCCCGCATGTTCGAAAGCTGGGGCCTGTCGCACCTCGGAAACGTGGTCTACGAGGAATCGATCGGCGAGATGAAGCATGCCGACATGCTCATCAAACGCATCCTCTTCCTCGACGGCCTGCCGAACCTTCAGGACCTGCACAAGCTCAAGGTCGGAGAGGATCCGATCGAGTGCCTGGGCGCCGACCTTCAGCTGGAACTCGACAGCCGCAAGGCCACCTCGGCCGCCGTCACCCAGTGCGAGGAAGCCCGCGACTACGTCAGCCGCGACCTGCTCATGCGCATCCTGTCCGACACCGAGGAGCACATCGACTTCCTCGAGAACCAGCACAAGTTGATCGAGCTGATGGGTGCCCAGAACTATCTGCAGTCGGCGATGAAGGAGATCGTCACCGACGGCGGCGCCACCGGCAACTGACGGGCAACGGATTCGGGAACGGACGCGGGGCCGGACCATTCCCTCCTTCATGGCTGGAGGAGACTGGATGTTCGATCTCGACGACGTACACGACAAGGCGACCGATCTTATCAACGCCCGCGACCGGGACGGCGGCCATGTGTTGCTGGGTCTCGGACTGACGCTCGGCTTTGCGGTGGCAGCGACGGCCCTCGCCCATGTCTCGGTGCGGCCGCAATCGCGGGGCGGTACGAAGCAACCCGTCACTGAACGGCCGCGCGGCTCTCTGGGCCTGATCCTGCCGGCCATGTTCTCGGCCACCACCCTGTCCGCCCTGCGCGTCTGGAATGCCCCGGCCCGTCCCGAGCGCACCCGCGCCCTGGGTTTCTGGGCTGCCGCCCAGGCCCTCAACGCTGTCTGGATCGCCCTGCGCCCCGCCGGCCGCGGACTTCAGATCGCTGCCGCCATGTCGTCGGCAGGCATGGCCGCCGCCTTCGCGCATGAGGCCCGCCAGATGGACACCCGCGCCGGCAAGATGGCCGCCCCGCTCGGCTCGGGCGTGCGGCTGGCGAACCGCATCCAGCCCGACTGACGCAACATTCCGCCCGCTTGCCCTTTGACCGTCGCCCCTGTAGGGGTCGCGTCCAAATTTCACGCCTGCGCGCGCGCAGTCCAACCCCAGCGACATTCGATGAAAATCAACGGCAACACCATCAAGCCCGGCATGGTCCTGCAAGTGAACGGCGGCCTCTGGGTCGTCACCAAGGCCAGCCACGTCAAGCCGGGCAAGGGCGGCGCCTTCGCCAACGTCGAGGCCAAGAACCTCGAGACCGGCAACAAGCTGAACGAGCGCTTCCGGTCGGAAGACAAGGTCGAGCGGGTCACCCTGGAACAGAAGGATTTCTCCTATCTGTTCGACAACGGCGACAGCCTCGTCTTCATGGACGACGCGACCTACGAACAGATCGAACTGCAGAAGGACTGGGTCGGCGATGACCGCATCCCGTATCTGCAGGAAGGCATGAAGGTCGTCATCGAGATGCACGAGGAGCGCCCGATCGGCCTCTCCCTGCCGGACCAGGTCAATCTGGAAGTCGTCGAGACCGAGCCGACCGTGAAGGGCCAGACGGCCTCCTCGTCCTACAAGCCGGCCATCGCCAACAACGGCGTCCGCATCATGATCCCGCCCTATATGGGCGTCGGCGGAAAGATCGTGGTCGACACCACCACCGGCGAATACGTCCGCCGCGCGGATTGATCCGGGCGGTCCCGTCGGACCGCTCCCTTTTTTGAACTTCTCCGCATCTCCGGGCCGGAAGCCTTTCAGGACATGCGGACCAGGAGATTCCCCATGGCCCTCGCCTCTGCCCTTCTGCAAACCATGATCGACGCGGTCCGCAAGACCGCCCGGCCGATGCTGCGCGACTTTGGCGAGGTCTCCCAGCTGCAGGTCTCGCGCAAGGGGCCCGCCGATTTCGTCACCGCCGCCGACATCAAGGCCGAGCAGACCCTGTTCGAGCTGCTGACCAAGGCGCGCCCCGGCTACGGCTTCCTCGGCGAGGAACGTGGCCTGATCGAAGGCACGGACAAGTCGCACACCTGGATCGTCGATCCGATCGATGGCACCACCAATTTCGTCCACGCCATGCCCCACTTCGCCATCACCGTGGCGCTGGAGCGGCGCGCGCCCGACGGCACGGCCGAGATCGTCGCGGGGGTCACCTTCAACCCCGTGATGAATGAGCTGTTCTGGGCCGAAAAGGGCAAGGGGGCCTATCTGAACGACGCGCGCATCCGGGTCACCGGTCGCCGCGACCTCAGCCAGTGCCTGATCGGCACCGGCCTGCCCTTCATGGGCAAGACCGGCCACGCCCAGGCGATCAAGGACATCCACGCCATGGGCCAGCGGGTCGCCGGCATCCGTCGTCTGGGATCGGCAGCGCTGGACCTCGCCTGGGTGGCCGCCGGCCGCTATGACGCCTTCTGGGAGCGCAACCTCAAGCCGTGGGACGTGGCCGCGGGCCTGCTGTTCGTCACCGAGGCGGGTGGCATGGCCACCACTATCGACGGCACCGGCAATGTCCACGACGGTCAGCAGATCCTGGTCGCCAACTCGGACCTTCACCCCCAGATCGCCGCCATCCTGCGCGCGACCTGATCGGGCTCAGTCGGCCCGGAACTGCAGCCGGGCCAGCCGGGCGTACAGCCCCCCCCGGGCGACCAACTCGGCGTGGGTGCCGACTTCGACCACCCGTCCCTCGTCCATCACCACAATCCGGTCCGCGCGCAGCACGGTCGCCAGCCGGTGCGCGATGACCAGCGTCGTGCGCGCCTGCATGGCCTCGTCCAACGCCACCTGCACCAGACGCTCGTTCTCGGCATCCAGCGCGCTGGTCGCCTCGTCCAGCAGCAGGATCGGTGCCTGCCGGATCAGGGCCCGGGCGATGGCGAGCCGCTGGCGCTGTCCGCCGGACAGGCTGCGCGCGCGCTCGCCCAGCGGGGTGTCGAACCCTTCGGGCAGGGCCTCGACAAAGGCCAGCGCCTGGGCGCGCTCGGCCACGTCGCGGACCTCGTCGACCCCGGCATCCTCGCGGCCAAAGCGGATGTTCTCGATGGCCGAGCCCGAGAACAGCGGCGCCTCCTGTGACACCCAGGCAAAGCGCGAGCGCAGGGCCACAGGATCGACCGTCGCGGCCTCCACTCCGTCGACCCGTACCTGCCCCGACTGGGGATCGTAAAAGCGCAGCAACAGGCGGAAGACCGTCGACTTGCCCGCCCCCGACGGCCCGACCAGCGCCACCGTCTCGCCCGGCCGCACCGACAGGGTGAAGTCCCGGAGCGCGGGCAGGTCCGGTCGTCCCGGATAGGCGAAGTTGACGTCGCGCATCTCCACCTCGCCGACCGGCGGCTCGGGCAAGGCCTTCGGGGCGGCGGGCGGACGGATGCCGGGCTGGGCGCGCATCAGTTCGTCGATGCGCTGCATGGCCCCGGCGGCCTTTTGCACATCGCCCCAGCTTTCGCCCAGCGCGCCCACGGCGCCGGCCACGAACACCGACAGCAGCACGAACTGCAGCAACGCCCCCGGCGTCATCCGTCCGGCGATCACATCCTGCGCGCCCAGCCACAGCACCAGAGTCACCCCCCCGAACATCAGGGTGATGATCATGGCGGTCATCCAGGCCCGCGCCCGGATCCGCTTCAGCGACACGCCAAAGGCCGCCTCGACCGCCGCCCCGAACCGGCCGATGGCCGACGCCTCACGGCCGAAGGCCTGCACCGTCTCGATGGCATCGACGCTCTCGCCCGCGAACCCGACCGCCTCGGCGAACCGGTCCTGCGAATCAACGGTCAGCTTGCGCACCACCCGCCCGAACAGGAACAGCGGCACGATCAGCAGCGGCAGCACCAGCAGCACCAGCCCCATCAGCTTGGGACTGACCACGAACAGCAGGATCATCCCGCCGATCATCGTCAGCAGGTTGCGCAGGGCGAAGCTGATCGAGGTCGTCATCAGGGTGTCGATCAGCTGGATGTCGGTCGTCAGGCGCGACAGCACCTCGCCCGTCCGCATCTTCACGAAGAACGCCGGGTCGAGCGTCAGCACCCGCCCGAACAGGGCCGTGCGCAGATCGGCGATGATCCGCTCGCCGGTCCGCGTCACGAAATAGTAGCGCACCGCCGAGGCGACCCCGAGGAACAGCGCATTGAGCCCCAGCAGCAGGAACCAGAAATTCAGCTGCGACCCACCGGCCTCAAAGCCGTTGTCGATGGCCCCGCGCGAAGTGACCGTCAGCCCCAGCGAGGCTGCCGTCGACATCAACAGCCAGAAGACCGACAGCGCGACATGTCCCCGGTGCTGGACGGCAAAGGGCCACAGGCGCAAAAGCGGTCGCACATCCTTTTGCCGGGTGCGGCGCTCCCCCGCCTCGCTCAGCCGCTCGCTCAGCTGGGCCCCCGCGCCGGGACGGCCGGAGGCCTCGGCATCAAGGTCGGCCGGGGAGCGGGAAGACGGGGGTGTTTCGGTCATGGCCCGCGCCTCTTGCCCCGGAACGCTACCCGGTGTAAACGCCGCCCCTCTCCCGCCGGGGCTTCTGGCGGGTTTCCCATTTTGCGCACCGACGGTCGGCATCGTCACCGCGCCCGAACAGACCGGACCAACGCGATGAAAGCGGATACCCACCCCGACTACCACTTCATCACCGTGACGATGACGGATGGCACCTCCTACCAGACGCGCTCGACCTACCAGAAGGAAGGCGCGACCCTGAACCTGGACATCGATCCGCTGACGCACCCGGCCTGGACCGGCGGCAACCAGCACCTGATGGATCGCGCCGGTCGCGTGTCGCGCTTCAACTCGAAATTCGGCGGCTTCATCAAGAAGTAGCCAGCGGCCCGCCCCCTGCGGGGGTGCGTCCCGGAAGCCACAGAGCGCCGTCCCTCGGGGGCGGCGCTTTCTGTTTGTCTGGAACGCCGATAAGCTGCGGTTGATTATAGAACAGCGGGGCCATTCCGGGCGCCCGCGACAAGCTGGACGGCAAACGGATCATGATCACGCGTCGACAACTGGGTCTGGGTGCAGCCACCGCCGCCATCATGGGAGCGGCCCAGGCCGCCCATGCCCAGAACGCGCCCCAGGATCCGCCGATGGGCCGCCCGCAGGGCGTACCGCCGACCCGCGATCCTAACGCCGTCGCCTTCTACAACAGCTTCAACGACCAGCTGGCCCGCCTGCCCGAGACCGAACAGCCCGACGTCCGCGTCTTCTATGAGATGAACGGCTGGACCCCCGTGTGGACCGCCTCGCGCCTCGACAATCTGCGCACTGCGGCCTCCAAAGCCGAACGCCATGGTCTCGCCCAGTACGACTTCTTCGATTTCGAGGGCCTGGCCGCCGACCGCAGCATGGCGGAAATGCGCACTACGGCCGCCGCCCTGCGCTATGCCCGCGTGCTCAGCGAAGGTCGCATCCGCCCCGAGACGGTCGAGGACCTGTGGGAGATGCGCAAGAACCGCATCGACCTGCCGCTCGGCCTCTACCGGGCTCTTGCCTCCCAGGGACTGGTCGAATGGTTTGAGGACCTCGCCCCGACCGACATCGGCTACAGCAATTTGTCGGCGGGCTATGTCCGCTATCGTCGCATGATCCGCGAGAACGGCGGCTGGCCGACCTTCCGCGTCGGCGCCAACATCGAGCCGGGCGACGTGGATCGCCGCGTGCCGATGCTGATCCAGCGCCTGATCGCCGAGGGCGACCTCAATGAGGCCGAAGGCATGCGCTTGCTGGCCATGGCCGACGATTTCTACGGCCCCGAGCTTCAGGAGGCTGTGCGCAGCTTCCAGGGCCGTCACGGCCTCGCGGTCGACGCCCGCATCGGATCCGGCACCCAGCAGTCCCTGTCGGCTTCGGCCGAGGATCGCGCGCGCCAGATCGCCCTCAATCTCGAGCGCCGCCGCTGGCTGGCCCGCGACGTCGATCCCGAGCGGATCGAGGTCAATACCGCCGCTGCCATCATGGTCTACTGGAAGGACGGTCGCCCGGTTCACTCCAACCGCGTGGTCGTTGGCACCGCCGCCAACCAGACGCCCAGCCTTGAAAAGCCCTTCGCCTCGGTCGTGGCCAATCCGCCCTGGTATGTCCCGGCCGGCATCGCCCGCAACGAGATCCTGCCCCGCGGCCCCGGGTATCTGGCCGCCAATGACATGTACATCTCGAACGGGACGGTCATCCAGCGCGCGGGTCCCAGCTCGGCGCTCGGCTACGTCAAGTTCGAGCTGCGCGACAGTTACGCCATCTTCCTGCACGACACCCCGTCCAAGGGCGCCTTCAACCTGGCCTACCGTCACCGCAGCCACGGCTGTGTGCGCGTCGAGGGCGCGGTCGAGTTCGCGCGCCTGCTTCTGTCGCCCGACCCGGCCAAGCTGGACGAGTTCGATACCGCCCAGGCCACGCGTCGCACCACCCGGGTCACCACCGGCCGCGAGATCGGCGTGCGCCTGCTGTACTGGACCGCCTTTGTCGACGGTCAGGGCCGCGTCGCCTTCCGCGAGGACGTCTACAAGCGCGACGAAAAGCTGGCCGATGCGCTCGGCATCGCCGTCTCCCTGCCCCGCCCCGTCCAGGACGGCCGCGTCGACACGAACGACGTCGGGCCGTAATCGCCGGCCCTACCGCCGGATGTGGATGGTGACGTCGGCGCAGCCATTCACCGTCAGGGTGACCAGCTGGGGTGTTCCATTCGTGACATAACCCCCCTGGTGGTCATACTCGCCAGAGATGTCACGGCAGTTGATCCGGAAACTGTTGTCCGAGAAGCGTGCAGGTCGGATCACCCGTTCACCCGGTAACAGCCGGCCTTTCCAGGCAAACTGGCTGGCGTTCATCATGCCGACGTCGACCGTCGCTTCGTGCTCGCCGACGTTACGGACAATCACGACGGACCGCCCGTAGACCATTGAAGCGAGGACAATGATCAGAACGACGCAGATCGCGAGGCCAAGCGCGATCCAGCGCGGGATCGTCACTCCCTGAACGCCGCTGTCAGGCGATCCAGCTGGCTCTGCACCGGGTTCGGGGCATCTGCGGGCGGCGTGGCGTCCACATACATGCGCCGGTCCAGATAGTGGATCCGGTCGTACAGCTTCTCGGCCCGGACTGCATATTCCACCAGCGCGATCGGCAGGTCAGCCGGCGGCGGCGTCTCGCCGTCCACCTTGCGGACCGCCAGTCGGTAGCGGGGTTCACAGGCCGCACTGGCCGCCATATCGCCCTCGCGCACCGCGCGCTGCACCAACAGCCACGAGGCGATCTGCATCAGCCGGGTGGTCAGGCGCATGCTCTCGCCCGCATAGGCCAGGGCGCTGGAGCGCGACAGCAGTTTGGAGTCCCGACGCCCCTCCCCGTCCAGATAGGCGGCGGTCTCCTCGACCAGTTCCATGCCCTCGCGAAAGGTACGGTCGAACAGGTCGGACGCGGCAAAATCGGTGACCACGGCGACGCGCCCGTCCACGGCTGTGCCGGACGGGGGCAGATCGGGCGAGGACGTCTCTTCAGTCATCAACACTATTTACCTGTACGTGAACCTGATCGCCGCAGCCGGAACCGCGCCAGCCCGGCCGCCTGCAACGGTCATGCCATGCCGACCGTGCCGTTACGAGCCGAAGTTGAAAAGCGCCTCTGCTGCCGACTTTCGCGCGGACTTGGTTTCCATGGCGGCCCGGACGCGGGCAACCTCGGCCTCAAGCCGGGCGATCCGGTCCTGACATTCCTCGACCGAATAGAGATCCAGATCCTCGCGCGCCAGTTGGCCCAGCAAGGCCCCGCGCTGCGGCCTCGGTTCGGCGTCGTCGATGATCATGCCCGCCTCCTCCTTGGTTCACCGTTCTTCGGCCCCTATGTGAACGCCCGGACACGGACGATTACAAGGGCGGCCCCATGAAACGCATCTCGATCCCCGGTGGCACCGG
>JAHJYN010000148.1 GCA_018826885.1 Alphaproteobacteria bacterium
CACGGGCCTTGGCAAAGCGGGCGCGGTGTTCGTTGCGGACCCGGTCGACAGCGGCCTCGGCGGTCAGACCCGAGCGGACGGCCTCTTCCAGCGAGCGGTTCCAGCCCCGGTCGACGGCGAACATGCGGTAGGTTTCCAGCACCTCGAACGAGGGGCCGGACAGGCCCTGGCTGCCGTCCAGCATGGCGTCGATATTGGCCTTGACCGCTTCCAGACCGGCCCGCAGCCGCTCTTCCTCGAGCGGGGTGTCGTCGGCCAGCAGCTTCTCGGGCGGCAGGGGGGCTTCGTGAAGGACGACATGGCCGAAGGCGAGGCCCTCGGAGAACTTCTGCCCCTTGAACCGCTCGGGGCGGTGGGGCGCCACCTCGACGTCGCGCAGTTCGTCGAGGCCCATGAGCTCGCCGGACGCGACCGTTTCGGCCAGCACCATGGCGATGGTCTGGATGTCCTCGATCTCGTCCTCGTCGTAGCGCCGCGCGGACTGGTTCTGGACGACCAGCACGCCGATGGCGCGTCCGCCGCGCAGCAGGGGCGCGCCGAGGAAGGCGTGATAGGGGTCTTCGCCCGTTTCCGGCCGGTAGGAGAAGTTGGGGTGCGAGGGGGCGTGCGACAGGCTGATCGGCTCGGCCACGCGGGCCACCTCGCCCACCAGACCCTCGCCGGGGCTGAGGCGGGTGTTGTGCACGGCCTCGCGGTTCAGGCCTTGGGTGGCGAACAGTTCCAGCTCGCCCGAGGCGCGCCGGAGGTAAATGGAGCAGACCTCGGCCACCATGGTCTGGGCGATGATCCGGACGACCAGATCCAGCCGCTCCTGGGCCGGACCGCCCCCGGCCATAGCCTCGCGGATCTGGCGCAGGAGGTTCCTTGGCCCTCGTGTCGTCAATCCGCTTGCAGTCGGCATGGCCCCTCCGTCAGACCCGATAGATAGGGGGCCCGGGCGATATTCCCATGCTTATACGGCTTCAAGGCCGTAGGCGGAATGGAGCGCGCGCACGGCCAGCTCGGCATAGGCCGCATCGATCAGGACGCTGATCTTGATTTCGGAGGTCGAGATGGCCTGGAATTTGATGCCCTTGTCGGCCAGGGCCCGGAACATGGTCTGGGCGACGCCCGCGTGGCTGCGCATGCCGACCCCGACGACCGAGACCTTGGCCACGTCCTCGTCGAGGCGGATTTCCTGAAAGCCGATGTCGGTCTGGGCCGCCCGCATCAGCTCGGCAGCGCGGGTGGCGTCGCGTCTGCCGGTGGTGAAGGTGAGGTTGACCGCACCCTCGGTGCGCGACTGGCTCTGGACGATCATGTCGACATTGACCCCGGCCTCGGCCAGGCGGGTGAAGACGTCGGCCGGGGCGTCGGTGCGGTCATCCAGCCCCAGAAGGGTGATGCGGGCCTCGTCGCGGCTCATGGTGACGCCGGACACGATACGTTTTTCCACGATCTCTTCCTCGTCGCAGATCAGGGTGCCGCCCTTGTCGGGCAGGACACCGTGGTCATCGGGTTCAATGAAGCTGGACAGCACCCGGAGGGGCACTTTTTTCGCCATGGCCAGTTCGACCGAGCGGGTCTGGAGCACCTTGGCCCCCAGCGAGGCCATTTCCAGCATTTCCTCGTACGAAATCCGCTCCAGCCGACGGGCGCGGCTCTCGATGCGCGGGTCGGTCGTATAGACGCCGTCCACGTCGGTGTAGATGTCGCAGGGGCAGTTGAGGGCCGCCGCCACCGCCACCGCCGAGGTGTCGGAGCCGCCCCGGCCGAGGGTGGTGATGCGCCCGCCGGCCGTGACACCCTGAAAGCCTGGGACCACGGCGATCTCGCCGCCGTCGACCGCCTGACCAAGCGCCTCGCCGGGAATGTCGATGATGCGCGCCTTGCCGTGCTGGTCGTCGGTGAGGATGGGAATCTGCCAGCCCATCCAGCTGCGGGCGCGCAGGCCCATGTTGCGCAGGGTCAGGGCCAGCAGGCCGGCGGTCACCTGTTCGCCCGAGGCGACCACGGCGTCATATTCGTCATCGGTGGGGTCGATTCCCTGGGCGGGCCGGCCCGCGCCGTCGGTCCAGGCGACCAGCTCATTGGTCTTGCCCGCCATGGCCGAGACCACGACGGCCACGCGCCGTCCGGCATTGTATTCGGCGGCCACGATCCGCGCTGCACGCCGGATCCGGTCGAGGTCACCCATGGAGGTCCCGCCGAACTTCAGCACAAGGCGCGTCATTCTGACCGGGATCCTCTCTTGAAACTGATGGCGGGGGCGTTCATGCCATGCCCATGGGCGCTTCTAACGACACGGCCGGGCCGCGCAAACCGAAAACCGATCCGGGCCAGGGCTCGGGGCCGGCGTACAGCGTCGACCCGGCGGACGTGGCGCGCTTTTCGGCGCTGGCCGAGACCTGGTGGGATCCGAAGGGGCCGTTTGCGCCGCTGCACCGGTTCAATCCGGTCCGGCTCGGCTTCATCCGGCGTGAGGCGCTGGCGCGGTTCGGACGCGACGGTAGCGCGCGGCGGCCGTTCGAGGGGCTGAGGCTGCTGGATATCGGCTGCGGCGGTGGCCTGTTGTCCGAGCCGATGGCGCGGCTGGGCTTTGACGTCACAGCGGTCGATGCCTCGGAGAAGAATATCGGCACGGCGCGCATCCATGCCGAGGCGCAGGGGCTGACGATCGATTTTCGCCACGGCACGGCCGAGGGGCTGATGGCGGCCGGCGAGCCCCCCTTTGACCTGATCCTGAACATGGAAGTGGTCGAGCACGTCGCCGATCCGGCGGCCTATCTGCGCGACACCGCCGCCATGATCGCCCCCGGCGGAATGATGATCGTGGCGACCCTCAACAAGACGCTGAAGTCGCTGGCGCTCGGCAAGGTGGCGGCGGAATACATCCTGCGCTGGGTGCCGCCGGGCACCCATGACTGGAGCCAGTTCATCAAGCCCGACACGCTGAAGGACTGGCTGGAGGCGGCGCCCGGGGTGGCTGTGCGCGGGCCGTTCGGCGTGACCTATGACCCGCTGTCGGGCCGGTTCTCGGAGAGCGACGACGTCGGCATCAACTATATGATGATCGCCGACCGGGACTGAACCTTACGAGGAATTCATCCAGATTTCAGACTTGTAACGGGAATGTGCCGGGGGCGGGGCGTACAGGTGAGCTCAAGCTTCACCGGAGATGACCCCATGAAACGCATTCTTCTGACCGCCGCCCTGATCGCGGCGGGCCTCAGCACCTCGGCCTGTGTCACCATCATCGACGCCTCCCATGAGGACGGCTGGCGGGCCAAGGCCGCCACGCCCTTCAACGAAGCCCGTAACCTGTGCCGCGAGACCGCCGACGTTCACAGTCCGGCGTTCGAAACCTGCATGGCCGGGCACGGCTGGACCCGCGATTAATCCGACGGGCAGCGGCTGTTGAGCGGGGCTGCGTCGAAGCGCCATTCGACGCTGCGGGGCGTGCCGGCGATCTCACCGTCGATGCGCGCCTTGAGCCCGTCACCATCGCGCTCGTAGCGAATATGGGTGGGGAAGTCGTTGTCCGGATTCGAGAAGACGACGAAATCCTCACCCTGTTCGGTCAGGGCGAACCGCACCTCGTCCTGACCTGAGGGTTTGACGACATAGACCGCCGCGCCGTCCGGCAGGGTGGTGATGAAGGCCAGTTCAAAGCCGACGCGCCCCTGCGGCGACACGGTGACGGCATGACCGGCCATCAGGCCGACGCGGGGATCGCTCCAGGTCTCGGAGGCCTCGCGCCCGTCCGAACAGTCGAGCCAGTAGCCGCTCATCCAGCCGAGGCCGGCGACGGGGTCCGGGGCCGTGGTTGTGAGCAGGGCGGCAGCGAGAGCAGGCAGAAGGGACATCGGCGATCTCCGGTTTCGATGTCCGGGTTCTAGACCGGTTCCGGCCCGCCGGGCTTGTAGGTTTGCGACGCGATGGCGCGCGCCAGCTCGACCTGTTCGCGGGCCCATTCG
>JAHJYN010000149.1 GCA_018826885.1 Alphaproteobacteria bacterium
CTTCCTGCGCGGCGGCAGTGACGCCGATCCCTATCGCACCGAAGCGGTCCGCACCGGCGAGATCGTGTGCAGTGTCTCGGCCTCGGGCACACTGGAGGCGCTGGTGACCGTCGAGGTCGGCTCGCAGATTTCCGGCCAGGTGACCGATGTGCTGGTCGACTACAATGACCGGGTACGCCGCGGGCAGGTGCTGGCGCGACTGGACCCGCAGAACCAGCAGTCCTCGGTCGAACAGTCGCAGGCCGCCATCGCCTCGGCCCAGGCGGGCATCGCACAGGCCCAGGCCCAGGTTGCCCTGGCCCAGGCGGAGTATGATCGTCAGAAATTCCTGTTTGACCGCCAGATCATCGCCCAGGCCGCGCTCGATACCGCCGAGGCGTCGCTGCGGACGGCCCGGGCCAATGAGCAGAGCGCCCGCGCCCAGGTGCGCCAGCAGCAGGCCCAGTTGCGCGCCAATCAGGCGACCCTCGGCCGGACCACCATCACCGCCCCCATCGACGGCATCGTCATCGACCGCCAGATCGAGCCCGGCCAGACGGTCGCCTCGGGTCTGAACGTCGCCGTCCTGTTCACCCTGGCCCAGGACATGTCGCGGGTGCAGGCGCTGGTGACGGTGGACGAAGCCGATATCGGCTCGGTTCGGGTCGGCCAGCCGGTGCGCTTTACGGTCGACGCCTTTGCCGACGACAATTTCACCGGCGAGGTCACCCAGATCCGGGTGCTGCCGACGACGGAATCCAGTGTCGTCGCCTATACGGTCGTGGTCGAGGCCGACAACCCTGGCGAGCGGCTGCTGCCCGGGATGACGGCCAATGCCGACATCATTCTGGAAGAGAAGCGCAATGTGCTGCGCGTGCCCAATGCGGCCCTGCGCTTCACGCCCGGCGATGTGCTGGCCGAGCAGCAGGCCGGTCAGGCCCGGGGCGGCGGCTCACCCTTTGGACCGGCTGCGGGCGGCGGCAACCGCCAGCGCGGCGCGGGGCGCGGCAATATCGTCACCACCCTGGTCGAGGAACTGAAGCTGGACGCCACCCAGCGGACCACCGTCATGCCCATCCTTGAGAAGGCCCAGCAGGACATGCGGGCCCAGCGGGGCGCGGGCGGCCAGCGGCGACGCGGCGGCGGCGGCAATCCGGCCTCGGCTGCCATCCTGAATGCCGCCCTGGACGAGATCAAACCGCTGCTGCGCCCGGACCAACAGGCGATCCTGGAGACCCAGCGTCTACGCCTCGCCGGAGGCGGCAACCGGGGCGTGGTCTGGGTGCTGCGAGACGGCAAGCCGGTACGCGTGCCGGTCCGGACCGGGGCGACCGACGGCTCCTATACCGAGATCATCGACGGCGAACTGAAGGCTGGCGATCAGGTCATCACCGGAGGCGGCCCGCGCGCGCCCGATCTCGAGGCCCAGAGCCGAGCGGCCCGCATGGGCGGCGGCGGGCGGTTCTAGTCCGATGATCGACATCCGCAAGCTGACCAAGACCTATGTCATGGGCGACAACATCATCCACGCGCTGGGCGGCGTCTCGCTGAGCATCGGTCGCGGCGAGCATGTGGCCATCGTCGGACCCTCCGGTTCGGGCAAGTCGACCCTGATGAATGTGCTGGGCGGGCTGGATCGCCCGACGGAGGGCGACTACCGGTTCGAGGACGATCCGGTCGCCGACTATGACGACGACGAACTGGCCAGTTTCCGCAACCGGCGGATCGGCTTCATCTTCCAGTCCTTCCAGTTGCTGCCTCGGCTGACGGCGGTCCAGAATGTCGAACTGCCGATGATCTATGCCGGCATCCCGGCGGCCGAGCGGCGGGATCGCGCCGTGGCCCTGCTGGAGCGGGTCGGTCTGGGGGATCGTCTGGGCAACAAGCCGACCCAGATGTCGGGCGGACAACAGCAGCGGGTGGCGATCGCGCGCGCTCTGTCCAATGCCCCCGACCTGCTGCTGGCCGATGAGCCGACGGGCGCACTCGACACCGCCACCGGTCAGGAGGTGCTGGCCCTGTTCGACGAGTTGAACAGCCAGGGGCTGACGCTGTGCATCGTCACCCATGACAATGAGGTCGCGGCCCGCGCCCGTCGTCGTATCGCTTTCCGCGACGGTCACATCGTATCGGATGACCGCCATGACGGATAACCGCCCTCCCCTGAGCGACGCCGCCATGAGCCCGTTTGAACTGGTGCGCTTTGCCGTGGGGGCGATTGCCGCCCACCCGATGCGTTCGGCCCTGACGTCGCTGGGGGTCGTCATCGGCGTCGCGGCCGTCATCATGATGACCTCGATCGGTCTGGGCGCCCAGCAGCGGGTCGAGGAAGCCCTGTCCAGCCTCGGCACCAATATGCTGGTCATCCGGCCGGGCGCGCCGCGGGGCGCCGGCGGCGGTTTTGTACGTGGCGGCGGAGGCTCGGGCGACAGTCTGACCGTTGACGACGCCGAGGCCATGCGCACCCTCGACGGGGTCAGGGCGGTATCGCCGGCCGTGAACGGCGGGGCGCAGCTGGTCTATGACGGCGCCAACTGGGCCAGTCGTATCGAGGGGGTGACCCCCGACTATCTGATCGCGCGCGATCTCGAGGTCGTGTCGGGCCAGATGTTCGACCAGGCCGCCGCCGACAGCGGTCGCAAGGTCGCCGTCCTCGGCCAGACGGTCGTGCGGGAGCTGTTCGGCGAGGGCGTCGACCCGGTCGGCCAGCGCATGCGCATCGGCCCCATCCCGTTCACCGTCGTCGGCGTGCTGGGTGAAAAGGGCCAGTCCGGCTTTCAGGACCAGGACGACATTGTGGTGATCCCGCTGGATGCGGCCCGCAGCCGTGTCATCGGGCGGGGGTCGGGCTCACGCGGCAACAGCGTCAACCAGATCTACGTCAAGGCGGTCGACGAGGACGCCCTCTATCGGCTGGAGCAGGACGTCGCCGAGCTGCTGCGTGACCGGCACCGGATCCGCCCGGGGCAGGAGGATGACTTCAACGTCCAGAACCTGACGTCCATCCAGGAGGCGGCCCAGTCCTCGACCGCCACCTTCACCATCCTGCTGGCCGCCGTGGCCGGGGTGTCGCTGCTGGTCGGCGGGGTCGGCATCATGAACATCATGCTGGTCTCCGTGACCGAGCGGACACGCGAGATCGGCCTGCGCATGGCCATCGGCGCACGGCGCGGGGATGTGCTGACCCAGTTCGCGCTGGAGTCGGTCGCCCTGTCGCTGCTGGGCGGCCTGCTCGGCCTTTTGCTCGGAGTCGGCGGCGCGCTGCTGATGTCAAAATTCGGCGACTGGCCGGCAGCCATTCCCGCTTGGGCCGCGCCTTTGGCCATCGGCTTTTCGACCTTTGTCGGGGTGGTGTTCGGCGCCTATCCGGCCTGGCGCGCCGCCCAGCTCGACCCGATTGAGGCGCTTCGCCGAGAATAGGCCCTCATTTCAGCCCCAACCTGGCCACGGTTGGCCGCTTGTCTCCCCCGACTGGGGAGGCTGCGACACGTGATCCGATCCGAACGGCTGAAGGCGATGACGGCGGCCGTGGCGAGACCCCGAGTCCGCAACCCTCTGGTGGTGGCCGGGTCGGTTCTGGCCCACGTCCTGGTCCTGAGCCTGCTGGCCCTAAACACCTTCGATCCGCCCGTCCAGACCCGACCCTTCAATCCACCCATCTATCTCGAGATTGAGCCGCGGCCGCTTCTGGAGGGCGAGACGCCGCGCGTCCCCCGGGTCGCCCCCGCCTCACCCTCGGCCAACGCTGCGCCGTCCGACCGTGTGCCCCTACCCCGCAACCTGCTGACCCGTCCTGAAGATGAGGACGACGAAGCCGTTCAGACCGAGGCGGGCCCGGCCGCGCCCGGAGCGCCCGGCTCCGACCTGATCGACCCCAGATGGCTGGCCCGGCCTGCAGACGAGCGCGCCCGCGTGGCCCGCAGCCTGAGGACCAGCACACTGGGCTGCAATGCCCGCAACGGCCGTATGCCCGCCGCCGAACAGGCGCTGTGCGACGAGGCCTTCAACGAGGCTGCCGCGCAGGCCCGGCCCATCTCGGGCAGTGGCAATGCCGCCCGCGACGCCCGCTTCGCCGCCGAGGGCCGCCGCGAGATGGAAGCATACGTAGCCCGCCGCAGGCCGCTGGCGGGCGAAACCGGTGTCACCGGTGTCGGCGACTGTGCCGGGTCGAATTTCGGCATGGGCTGCCCCGGTGCGCACCTCGACCCCGGCTTCCGTCAGGATGCCAATGACACCCTCGACGAGGGACTCGGCGACCGGCGGCGAGAGCCCGAGGAGTAAGAAAAAGGGCGGTGCCTTTCGACGCCGCCCCGTTTCATTTCATTCCTCAGGCTGAACTCAGCCGTCGGTCTCTTCCAGCTCGGCGGCGAGATCGGCCGGCAGGGCCTCGACCGCCGCTTCGCGGGCATCGGTCAGGACCGCGTCACGCTCGTTGGCGACCTTCTGCAGCGCGCGCAGATAGGCACCGGTGCCCGCCGGGATCAGGCGGCCCACGATGACGTTTTCCTTCAGGCCTTCCAGGTTGTCGACCTTGCCGTTGACCGAGGCATCGGTCAGCACGCGGGTGGTTTCCTGGAAGGACGCCGCCGAGATGAAGCTGCGGGTCTGCAGCGACGCCTTGGTGATACCCAGCAGAACCGGCTGGGTGATCGCCGGACGGCCCTTGCGCTTGATGACCTTGGCGTTCTCGACCTCGACCTCGGGGATGTCGACGTGGTCGCCCTTGATCAGGGTGGTTTCACCCGAATCCAGGATTTCGACCTTCTGCAGCATCTGGCGAACGATCACCTCGATGTGCTTGTCGTTGATCGGCACGCCCTGCAGTCGATAGACCTCCTGCACTTCGTTCACGAGGTACTCGGCCAGCGCCTCGACGCCCTGGATGCGCAGCAGATCGTGCGGATCCGGGTTGCCGTCGATGATGTAGTCGCCCTTCTGGATCAGATCGCCGTCGTGGACGGAGATGTGCTTGCC
>JAHJYN010000020.1 GCA_018826885.1 Alphaproteobacteria bacterium
GGACAGCGGCGTCAGGAGATGTAGGCCGGGACATGGCGTTAGGCTCGGATATCAAGGGTTCTGTGAAGACGGCTCTGGCCATCGGCGCGGCGGTTCTGGTCGCCCTGATCGCCGGTGGCGTGTTGCTATATCCGCATATTGTCCCGGGGTCCAAAGGCGCGACCGCTGCCGACGCGGCCGGTCCCGCGCAAAGCGAACTGTCGGTCTATGCCAAGGGCCCCCTGACGCGCCTGTCTGCGCCAGCCGACCTCGCGCCCGCCCCGGACTACGGTTTTGTCGACCGCGAGGGCGAGGCCGCCAGCTTTGCCGACTTCCGGGGCAAGGTTGTGGTGGTCAATCTGTGGGCCATGTGGTGTGCCCCGTGCCGGACGGAGATGCCGACGCTCGCCACCCTTGCCTCGGCCTATCAGGGCACGGACCTGCTGGTCCTGCCGATCAACGTCGACTCGGGCGAGGACGCCATCGCCGATGCCAAGAGCTTCCTCGATGTGCACGAGCCGCTGCCCTTCTATTCGGACAAGAGCTTCCGGCTGCCGTTCCTGTTCCCGGAGTCGGGCAAGATGCCCCAGACGATCCTGCTGGACCGTCAGGGGCGTATTCGCGCGACCTTTGCCGGAGAGGCCGACTGGGCCAGTGCCGAAGCACGGGCCTTGGTCGACGCCCTGCTGGCAGAGTCCTGAGGGCTATTCGACGCGCTCGCCGGTGGCCGGATTGACTGCGCCTTCGCGACCTTCGGCAGCGGCCTCGGCTTGATTTTCTTCCAGTTCGCTGGACAGTTTTCCGGCGCCTTCCTCGACCGCATTGGCAGCGGCCATGGCGCCCGACTCGATCACCTCACCCGCTTCGGCGGCGGCATCACCGATGGCGTCACCGGCCTGTTCGGCGTTGGCCTCGGTCTCTTGCTGCTCGGCCTCGGTACAGGCGGCCATGCCGAGGGCGAGGGCCGAAGCGGCGGCGGCGATCGTCAGAGTGCGTTTGATCATGGTCAGGTCCCTTCCTGCTGGATGATGGGTCCAGAACGTCGGGCCAATGGCAGAGGTTGCAAATATCTCCGTTCGGGTATTCTCATTCGGGAGGGAAACGGGAGGCTCATATGCAGATGCGTTATTTTGCGGCGGGATGTGTGGGGCTGGTGGCGCTGATCGCGGCAGGCTCGGCCTCTGCCCAGAGCACCGGTGGCACGGGCAGTGGAGCGCGCCCGCAAATATGGGGGTCGTCGACCGGCCGCGTCGGGGCGCCGACAGGTCGCCTGACCCAGGGCCAGTATCTGTTCCTGTACGAAAGCGAGAGCGCCCGGCGGGATGCAGAGCTCAACGAGCAGTCGCTGGTGGACCAGCACGGGGCTGAACGGGTCGATCTGGCCTATCGCGTGGGTGCCCTGGTCGATCTGGGCCGCTGCCGGGAGGCTCGCGCCATGGCCGCGGCAGAAGGTGACCGTCAGATGGCGATGCGCGTGCGTCAGACCTGTCGCGGTCTCTGATCCTCCTGCACGCAGGAGATGGTGGCTGGAGGCGGACTTGAACCGCCGACCTGTGGGTTATGAATCCACCGCTCTAACCAGCTGAGCTACCCAGCCCGGGATCACCGGATCGCGGGGCCAAAAGGATCGGCCTTCGCGAGACGGGTCGCTATATAGGCCTGACGGTCCGGGTTCAAGCGTCTCGTTTTCGGAACGGCGCCCGGTCGCAAACGTATATGGTGAAGCCTCGTTTCGCTCTGACCCAGGATCTGACATGCCCTCTTCCCCTGCTCCCCTCCGTCGCAAGGCTCCGAACGCCGGCCGGTTCACGGCTGCGGCCTCCCTGGCCATCCTGATGGCGGCCTGCAATGTCACCGGCAGCGTGGGCGCCAGCCCTGCAGAGCCGGGCGACCCGGTCGAGACGCGCCCTGCGAACGCCCCGGGCCAGCAGCCGGCCTTCGAGAACCAGACCCGGGCGCCCGGTGTCGTCACAGAGGGCCAGCTGAGCCATACGGTGGTGGCTGACGGTCTGGTCGAGCCCTGGGGACTGGCGCTGATGCCGGACGGCAACTGGCTGGTCACCGAACGCCCCGGACGCCTGCGGATCATCACCGCCGACGGCCAGGTGGGCGAGCCGATTGCCGGCCTGCCCGACGTCGACGCCCGGGGGCAGGGCGGCCTGCTGGACATCGTCACCGGTCCGGACTTCGCCAATGACCGCATGATCTACTGGAGCTATGCCGAGCCCCGCGACGGCGGCAATGCCACCTCGGTCGCCCGCGGCGTCCTGTCGGAGGACGGCAGCCGGGTCTCGGCGGTCGAGGTCATCTTCCGGGCCCTGCCGGTCTATGACGGCGACAAACACTATGGCTCGTCGCTGGCCTTCGCGCCGGACGGCAAGCTGTTCATCACCCTGGGCGAGCGCTCGGACGCCCCCATGCGGCCCCAGGCCCAGGACCTCGGCTCGCATATGGGCAAGACCATTCGCATCAACGCCGACGGCTCGGTGCCGACCGACAATCCCTATGTCGGACAGGACGGCGCCCTGCCCGAGATCTGGTCGCTCGGCCATCGCAACGTCCAGGGCATCGCCATCGGATCGGACGGCGCCGTCTGGACCGTCGAACACGGCACGCGGGGCGGGGACGAGGTCAACCTCGACCAGGCCGGTCTGAACTACGGCTGGCCCGAGGTCGCCTATGGCATCGAGTATCGCGGCGGCGAGATCAATGAGGGCATCACGCAGAAAGAGGGCACCGAACAACCCGTCTATTACTGGGATCCGGTGATCGCGCCGGGCGGCATGGCGCTCTACGACGGCGCCATGTTCCCGGGCTGGCAGGGCAATCTGCTGGTCGCGGCGCTCAAGGAAAAACACATCGCCCGTCTGGTGATCGAGGACGGTCGTGTGGTCGGCGAGGAGCGGCTGCTGACCGATCTTGGCGACCGCATTCGCGATGTGGCGGTCGGACCCGACGGCGCGGTCTGGGTTGTGACCGACGAGACCAACGGCAAGCTGGTCCGCCTCTATCGCCCCTGAAGGCACTGAGTTCCGACGGCCGTCTCCTTCCCGGGGGGGGCGGCCGTCGCCGCATTGTTACTTGACGTTGACGTAAACGTAGGGTTTCTGACGCCCACGTTTCGATTCCGAACTCGCCCTCACGTAGCGAGGCCCCGCGGGCCGAGTGATAGGGCCAGCAAAAGAGAGACAGCCCATGACCGAGGCCTATATCTACGACGCCGTCCGCACCCCGCGCGGCAAGGGCAAGAAGGACGGCAGCCTTCACGAAATCACCGCCCTGTCGCTGGCCACCCAGGTGCTGGAAGCCCTGCGTGACCGGAACGGGCTCGACACCTCGAAGGTTGACGACGTCATCCTCGGCTGCGTCTCGCCAGTGGGCGAGCAGGGCGCCGACATCGCCCGTACGGCCGTGATGAACGCTGGCTGGGCCGAAACCACGGCGGGTGTCCAGGTCAACCGCTTCTGCGCCTCGGGCCTCGAGGCCGTGAATATGGCGGCGGCCAAGGTCAAGTCGGGCGAGGCCGATATGGCCGTCGGTGGCGGTATCGAAGCCATGAGCCGCGTGCCCATGGGCTCGGACGGCGGGGCCTGGCCGGTCGATCCGACCTCGGCCTTCAAGACCTATTTCGTGCCCCAGGGCGTCTCGGCCGACATGATCGCCTCCAAATGGGGCTTCTCGCGCGCCGACGTCGACGCCTATTCGGTCGAGAGCCACAAGCGCGCTGCCCGGTCCTGGGCGGAGGGGCGCTTCAAGCGCTCGGTCGTGCCGGTCAAGGATCAGCTGGGCCTGACCATCCTCGATCACGACGAAACCATCCGTCCCAACACCGACATGCAGACGCTGGGCGGGCTCAACCCCTCGTTCCAGATGATGGGCGAAATGGCCTTTGATGCCGTGATCAACCAGCGCTACCCCGAGGTGGCCCGCGTCAATCACGTCCACACCCCCGGCAACAGCTCGGGCATCGTCGACGGCTCGGCCGGGGTGCTGATCGGCACGCTGGAGGCCGGCAAGGCGCTGGGCCTCAAGCCGCGCGCCCGCATCGTCGGTGCCGCCTCGATCGGCTCGGAACCCTCGATCATGCTGACCGGCCCCGAGTTCGTGACCAACAAGCTGCTCGGCAAGCTGGGCATGAAGTCGACCGACATCGACCTCTATGAGCTGAACGAGGCCTTTGCGGCCGTGGTGTTGCGCTACATGCAGGCGCTCGACATCGACCACGACAAGATCAACGTCTGCGGCGGCGCCATCGCCATGGGCCACCCGCTGGGCGCCACCGGGGCCATGATCCTCGGCACCGTGCTGGACGAGCTGGAACGCTCGGACAAGACCACGGCGCTCGCCACCCTGTGCATCGGCGGCGGCATGGGCACCGCCACCGTCATCGAACGCGTTTGATCCGGGAGAGATTGACCATGGAAAACTTCAAGATCGACGTTGATGCCGACGGCATCGCCCTGATCACCTTCGACGTCCCCGGACGGTCGATGAACACCCTGACCGGCAAGGTCATGCAGGAAATCCCCGAATGGGTCGAACGGCTGAAGACCGACGACGCCATTAAGGGTGCAGTCCTGACCTCGGGCAAGAGCTCGGGCTTCTGCGCCGGTGCCGATCTCGGCGACATGGCTGCGGGCATGCTGACCGGCGGGTCGCTTCAGGATGCCTTTGACGCCGGCTGGCGGCTGAACGGGGCGCTTCGCGCGCTCGAGACCTGCGGCAAGCCGGTGGCGGCCGCCATCACCGGTCTGGCGCTGGGCGGCGGTCTGGAACTGACGCTGGCCTGTCACTACCGCGTGGTCGGCGACAGCCCGAAGATCCAGCTGGGCCTGCCCGAAATCAAGGTTGGCCTGTTTCCCGGCGGTGGCGGCACCCAGCGCCTGACGCGCCTGATCGGCGTGCAGGCGGCGATGATGGCCATGACCGAGGGCAAGTCCTTCCGCCCGAATGACGCCAAGGGCGCCGGCATGATCCATGAGGTCGTCCCGGTCGGCACCGAGGTCGAGGCCGCCAAGGCCTGGGTCAAGGGCGGCGGCAAGGCCACCCAGCCGTGGGACGACAAGGGCTTCAAACTGCCCGGCGGTGGTCCCTACCACCCCGCGGGCATCCAGAACTTCCTGGTCGGCAACGCCATGCTGAAGAAGCAGACCTACGGCAACTATCCCGCCGCCATGAACCTGATGAAGGCCGTCTATGAGGGCGTTCAGCTGCCGATGGACGCCGCCCTGCGGGTTGAAACGCGCTACTTCATCAAGACCCTGATGACGCCCCAGGCCCAGGGCATGATCCGGTCGCTGTTCCTGTCGAAGCAGGAGCTGGACAAGGGCGCCCTGCGCCCCGCCGACGTGCCGAAGTCGGACCCGAAGAAGGTCACGGTCCTCGGCGCCGGCATGATGGGCGCGGGCATCGCCTATGTGAACGCCATGGCCGGGATCGAGACCATCCTGATCGACCGCGACCAGGACGCGGCCGACAAGGGCAAGGCCCACGTCGAGGAGCTGCTGAAAAAGCGCCTGTCGCGCGGCCAGCTGACCCAGGACAAGTTCGACGCCCTGCTGGCGTCGGTCACGGCCACCACCGACTATGACCACATCAAGGGCTCGGACCTGGTCATCGAGGCCGTGTTCGAAAATCGCGAGATCAAGGCCGATGTGACCAAACGCGCCGAGGCCCAGCTGGAGCCGGGTGCCATCTTCGGCTCCAACACCTCGACCCTGCCGATCACCGGTCTGGCCGAAGCGTCGGTGCGCCCCGAGGACTTCATCGGCATCCACTTCTTCTCGCCCGTCGACAAGATGATGCTGGTCGAGATCATCCTCGGCGAGAAGACCGGGAAGGCCGCCATCGCC
>JAHJYN010000150.1 GCA_018826885.1 Alphaproteobacteria bacterium
CACAGCAGGGCGGGCGTGGAGAACAGCCCCTCCGGCGCGATGTCGCCGACGAGCACCGCGCCGTAGACCGCCGCATCCGTGAGCGGCAGCAGATACAGATCGCCCCACAGGGGCTAAAGGGCCATCCCGACCGGACCGGCCGTCGCGGGCGCCGTCGCCGCCAACAGGCTAATGAGGAGCGCCATTCGCAACATTTTCATTTTCCTCCCCGACAACACTGTGCAGTATCCCGGACATGTCGAGCTTGCGTCAGCCCGACATAGGCCGGTTGCGGTTCATTGTCCACGGCCTCCACGGCCCGCGCGGCGCCGCACCACGGGCACGGAATGTCCGCTGCTGTCTTGTCCGTCATGGTCACGGTGCAGTTCCTTTACCGCCGTCTCCCGCAAACAGCGGCGCACCCGCCGGCGCGTCGGCCTTTGCGTAGGTCTGCGGATTGCGGGCCGCCAGGATGCGCGGCCAGGCGATGTCGTCCGTGTACGCCTGCGAGAGCTCGATGCCCAGCCAGTTGCGGCCCAGTTGCTCGGCGACGACCGCGACGGTGCCAGCGCCCATGAATGGGTCCAAGACGGTGCAGGGAACGGGGTCGCCGCCGCACTCGCAGGCGGGGTGCCAGCCGATAGTCCGCGAAGTCGGCGCGCCATCGGCCGGGAATACCCCCCTTTGCCCCCGCGCCAAGTCGTCGGTGTGGTCATGGTATCCTTTGCCGAGGCGGCCTTCCGGGTCATGCCGCTCCACCACCCTCTCCCACGGCTTGCCGCACTCCGGGCAGCAGCCCTTCTCGGACGTTGACGCTTTGATGAGCGGGATCACCAGTTTCGGCGGGAAGGTGGCGAAGTGGGCCTCGGAGAAGCCCTTGGGGTTCACGTCCAGGCCGACCGGCTCGTCGCCCAGGTGTATCATGCCGTGCGGGGGCTGGAGGGATTCGTAGTAGAGGTCGGTGTTGCGGAAGTTGCGGCCGGCAGCCTCATACCGGACGCCTTGTTGCGACGGGCCACGTTCGACTTCGTGCGTAAGATCACCGGCTCCACGCCAGAATGTCGTCGATGCGGCCTTCCGCCCCTTCATCGGCTTTGCTTCCGACACTACGCGCCTGCCGTATACCGCCCTCACCTTCACCGCCTCGCCATCCCAGTAGTATCTCGCCGACTTCGCCAGCAGGAACACGTACTCCAACGCGCTCGCCGGGCGGTCGGTGCAGCTCTCGGGCATACTCGACCCCTTAATCCAGGGCATGGCGCTCCGCAGCCACCAGCCGTCCGCCTGGAGGGCCAGCGCGACGCGCCAGGGCATTCCGCAGAGGTCTTTGGGCTTGAGACCTGGAACGTTGGTTGGCCTATTGTTGTACCGATATGCCTTGTTGGCTAGGTTCTTCATTCCGCCAGTCAGCGTACTCCCGGCCTCGCCTTTAATACCTTGAACGATGCCGCGATAATTTCCAACCTGCGAGTTGTATGAGTCCCCGAGATTCAATAGGCATACCCCATCATCCCGAAGCACGCGACGGACCTCACGGAAGCCCTCGATGAGCTTCTCGACATACTCCCCTGGCGTGGCCTCCAGGCCGAGCTGACCCTCGACGCCGTAGTCCCGCAGCCCCCAGTACGGCGGCGAGGTGATGCACGCATGCACACAGGCGTCCGGCAGCTCACGCAGCCGGTCAACCCAGTCGCCGACGAGGATGGTGTTGGTGCGCAGGTCCATTACGGCTATCGTTCTTCCTTGGTCCCTTTGCCGGGTGTTTCTCCTTTCGCGGCATCTGCCACGAAAGGCTCGACGACAATCGGCGAAATCCGCGCAATCTCCGAATCCCGAAGCAGCCGAACTGCGGTCTCTTGCCCTAGGGCTTTAATCGCAATGTCGAACCAGACCTTGGCCAACACGTGGCATGCAGTCTGGGTCCGGTGCGCATCAAGCTCAGCCTCAGCGCGCTTGACGCGTTCGCGCAGCAAGGCGTTCTCGGCGGCACATGTTGCGAGTTCGGCCCTTAACTTCACGTTTGTCGGCATTGTCATGCTCCTTCTGACGCCTGCGGAGTGTCGAGCCCAAGGACGCTGCGGAGTATCCCGGACATGTCGAACTTGCGGCCGCCCAGTACGCTGGCCAGGGCGGCGTCGGCGGCGGCGTAGGCGGCGTGGGCGGCGGCGGCGTCGGCGTAGGCGGCGTGG
>JAHJYN010000151.1 GCA_018826885.1 Alphaproteobacteria bacterium
ACGGCCTCGGGCCCGCTGATCGTGCGGCGCGGGCAGGGCAAGGATGCCTATGAGATGGACTTTCCCGCCGATCCGCCGCGCCGCGCGGGGCCGGTCGCGGGTCTGGCCGAGGCGCTGGGGGCCGAACCGGTCGAGGTCTGGGCCGCCCGCTATCTGGTGGCGGTGCTGAAGGATGCGGCGACGGTGCGAACCCTGACCCCCGACATCGCGGCGCTGAATGCTCTGGTCAGCCCGGCCGGAGAACCCGGCGAGGTGATCGTCTGCGCCCCCGCCGATCCGGACGATCCCTATGACGTCGTCGACCGCTTCTTTGCCCCCGGTTGCGGCGTGCCTGAAGACCCCGCCACCGGCTCGGCCCACTGTATCCTGGCCCCCCTCTGGACCGACCGCCTGGGCCGCGCGCGGGTGGACTTCTTCCAGGCCTTCCCGACGCGGGGTGGGGACATCACCACAGAGATGCGCGGCGACCGCGTGATCCTGACCGGACAGGCGGTGACGACGGTGGAGAGCCGGTTGAGGGTGTAGGGAACAGCAGCCGTCGCAAGTGAGACTGGCTAGGGAAACAGCGCCCGTACCGGGTTTGCGTCCGACAGGATTACCCGGCCGTTCGACGGCTCTGGCAGCCGCGTGATCGTGGGGTTGAGGCGGCCGTTGACGGACAGGCGGACCTCGTAGTCCGGCCCGGCGCCGTCATCGGCCATGGCGCTGAGCTCGGACCAGCCGTGGCTGCGCGGCGGCAGGACGCGGATCGGCGGGTTCATGACGGTCGCCTGCGTCACCATGCGCCACGACTGCCCCCGGGGCGTCAGCACCCACAAGGAACATCCCCCTGACCCGCACCAGCCGGGCCCGTTCATCAGGACCACGGCCTCGCGCCGGCCGTCCCCGTTCAGGTCGACAAGGGCCGCCCGATAGCCGGTGTCCGCGTCGATCTGGCCCCACCGGCCTGTGATATAGTTCTGGAGGGAGATGCGGAGGCGGGCGTATTCAGCCCCCTCGTCCTGACCTTCCGGCAGCGTCCCGCCTCCCATCGCGCCCGTCCCGATGAGGGCGGCGAGCAGGATCGTTGCGGGTGTCCGGGCCGTGCGCATGCCGAACTCTGGCATGATCGGGGCCCGCTCTCCAGCCGGGTCTGTTATGAGGGGGCGACGCAGTCGGTAACGCGAGGAGGCGCGGAAATGATCAGGGAGTTAGTCCTGTTGGTGACTCTCAGCTCGCTTTCGGCGGGGTGCGCGGGCACGCCGCGCGTGGCCGTGGCCACCGCCGAGGCCGCCTGCACCGTGGCGACGGCGCGGGTGACGGCGGAGAGGAACCTGCCGACCGCGCATGTCGCGCTGTGCGATCCCGTTTCGGAGGCCGACAGCCCTGACGGCTACTACGTTCTCGGTCTACGGGCGCACTGCCGTGAGGAGCTGTGCGGCAGCACCCTGATGGGGTGGTTCGCGGTTGAGGCAGCGTCGGGCGCGGTGTTCGAATGGAACGTGGCAGAGGGACAGGTCGGGGCCGAGGTGGCGGGTGAGTGACGCGATCTATCCTGAGACAGGCTCGGGGTCGGGAATGAGCGAGACGCCGCCGGATGACCGCTATCTGAAGCCCGGCACGCCGGTGCGCCTGACCTATCCTGCAGAAGGAGACCCGGAAGGAAGACTGACTTTCGAGGACGGGGTCGTCATTCATTGCTGGTGGGACGACGATGTCGAAGGGCACGACTGCTATGTCGCCTTTTTCGGTGACGCGATCCCTTCGGGCAGACCGGATAGCGAACCCTATGTCCTGCGCTATGCCTCAACCTCTCTGGTTGTGCTTGCACCGCCGTCCTGGGCCTTGAAACTAGACGAGCGCGCCCGTGCAGAGGACCGTGCGGAGCAATCCAGCGGCACCGTCCACCTCTGGACCCTCGGGTTTGTGGCCATACCGCCGCTGGTTGGACTGGTGCTGAGCCTGTTGAGCTGACGGGCCGGTCAGCTGCGGGGAGGCGAAAGGTGCCGACGGGCCGCGCGTCGCTCGTAGAAGGAGTCGACGCCCCAGGGGATCAGGATCAGGGCGACCAGAAACACGAACTCATACCCTTCGTTGCTGGCCAGCCAGGGTCCGGCGTGGGGAAGGCGGTCCTTGATGCCGAGCAGTGACGCCGAAAGCCAGACGAGCAGTGTCAGGCGCATGACCAGCAAGACGGTCCACACGGGCCGGGGCGGTCGCGCGGCCAGCCTGCGCGCGGCGTCCTCGTCGGTGGGCCTCGCGCCAAACAGGAGGTCGAGGAAGCGGCTGAAGGTCATGAACGGCGTCCCCCGTGCGTCGGCGGCACTATGACCACCCGGAGGCGATCGTCCAACCCCGAACGGCGCCTCGATGGGGTGACCCGGCGCGGACCGGGAGGGGCGAGCGGCCTGCCGCGTCCGGTTGCCGCACGAAGGGCCGTTCCTGCATCCGACCTCTGCCGGGAGGCGTCCCTGATGGCGATCGCATCGAGGCGATTGCAACAGGATACTCCTCATGAAGCTCTCCGCTCTTGCCGGCGCCGTTTCCGCTGCCGCCCTGCTGGCCGCCGCACCGGCCGCCCTTGCCGATACCCAGCCGGGCGTGACTTCGACCGTCGCCGATGCGGTCGTGGCAGATCCCAGCCTGACCATCGTCGAGGCCGCCATCGCCTCTCCCGATCACACCATCCTGGTCGCGGCCGTGACCGCCGCCGGTCTGGTCGAGACCCTGTCGGGTGACGGCCCCTTCACCGTGTTCGCGCCGACCGATGCCGCCTTCGCCGCCCTGCCCGAGGGTGTGGTCGAGGCTCTGGTCCAGCCCGAGAACAAGGCGATCCTGACCAAGGTGCTGACCTATCATGTGGTGGCCGGCCGGGTGACGGCTGCAGACGTCATCGGCCTGATCGAGGCGGGCGGCGGTTCGGCGGCGATCACGACCCTTTCGGGCGATACGCTGACCGCGTCCCTGCGCGACGGCTCGGTCATCCTGACCGATGAGAACGGCGGCGTCGCCACCGTGACCCAGGCCGACATCCTCCAGTCGAACGGCGTGATCCACGTCACCGACGCCGTGTCGGTGCCGCAATAGGCCCGTCGACTCCCGGGCCACGGATATTTCTGTGGCCCGGGAGCCGCTTTCGTGCGCTTTCGAGGGGTCGCGGTGTGTCCGCGATCCAAAGGAACTCCCGCTATGATGAAAGCCCTTGTCGGATTTGCCGCCGCCCTGTCGACGGCCGCCTGCTCAACCGTCGGCATCCGGTCCGGAACGGAAGAGCCCGCCTTTGAGCAGATTGCCCGGGTCGGCGATCTGGAAATCCGTCGCTATGGCGACCGTATCGCGGCCCAGACCGTTGTCTCGGGCGACAGCGGCGAGGCCCGTAACGCGGGGTTCCAGACACTGGCCGGCTATATTTTCGGCGGCAATTCGGAGCGGATGTCCATTTCCATGACCGCGCCCGTCGCCCAGTCGGACGCCCGGAGCGGGGAGTCGCAGACGATCGCGATGACGGCGCCCGTGGCCCAGGCGCCCTCGGGCGCAGATCGCTGGACGGTCCAGTTCTTCATGCCGGCCGCCTATACGATGGACGAGCTGCCGGTTCCGCGGGACCCCGCTGTCGAGCTGGTGGTCGTTCCGGCCGAAACCTATGCCGTTCTGACGTTCAGCGGGGTCGGCTCTGTGAGCGCCGTCGAGGCCCGCAAGGCCGAGCTGTTGACCGGTCTGGCCGGCAGTGGCTGGAGCCCGCGCGGCGAGCCGGTGGTCTGGTTCTATGACCCGCCCTGGACCCTTCCGGGGCTGCGCCGCAATGAGGTCGCCGTCCGCGTCGAGCGCGCCGACTGAGGCCTTGCGGATCGCGCCTCCGATTCCTGAAAAAAGAAGAGGCGCGATCCTTGCGGATCGCGCGCCCAATTCCTGAAAAAGAAGAGGCGCGAT
>JAHJYN010000152.1 GCA_018826885.1 Alphaproteobacteria bacterium
CACCTTCTCCATCTGGATCGCGGTCGATGTGATCGTGGCCAATATCTGGATGGCGGTCGTGCTGTTCATCGCGGCCAACCAGCGCATGTTCGACAAGCTGTTCCGGGCCGACACTACCGCCGTCGACCGGGTGCGCCACAAGGCCGAAACCTATGAGGCCGAACACGCCCGCATCCCCCTGCTCAAGGACCTGATCTTCATCCTGGCGGTCGGGTTTGGCGCCGTCGGCCTGTCGCACGCCATCGCCGATCCGCTGTCGACCTGGTTCGGCGAGACCTGGCCTCTCGCCCAGCGGCTGTCGCTGGATTCCAGCTTCTTCTGGCTGGTGCTGATCGCCACTGTGATCGGCGTGCTGCTGTCGTTCACCCCGGCGCGCAAGCTGCAGGGGCCGGGCGCGGCCAAGGTCGGCTCGGTGTTCGTCTATGTGCTGGTGGCGACCGTCGGCCTGAACATGAACATCGGCGCCATCCTCGACAGCCCGGTCTATTTCCTGATCGGCGGCGTGTGGATGCTGATCCACGTGGCCCTGATGTTCGCCATGGCCTTCCTGATCCGTTCGCCCAGCTTCTTCCTCGGCGTCGGCTCCATGGCCAATATTGGCGGCGCAGCCTCGGCCCCGGTCGCGGCCGCTGCCTTCCATCC
Organism: Alphaproteobacteria bacterium; assembly: GCA_018826885.1. Classification (GTDB taxonomy): domain Bacteria; phylum Pseudomonadota; class Alphaproteobacteria; order Caulobacterales; family Caulobacteraceae; genus Brevundimonas. The sequence continues at coordinate 643 of JAHJYN010000152.1, forward strand.
GTCGCTGGCCCCGGTCGGCGTGCTGCTGGCCGTGGTCGGCTACATCATCGGCACCGCAGCCGCCTGGTTCACCGGCCTGGTCATGATGCAGGTCGCCGCGGGCGTGGGCTGATCCGATGGCGGGACACCGCATCTATGGAATGGCTTTTGCCGCCGTCTATCCCGCCTATGTGGCCAAGGCGGAGAGGAAGGGACGGACCCGGGCCGAGGTCGATCAGATCATCGGCTGGCTGACCGGCTATGACCAGGCGGGGCTGGAGGCGCAGATCGCGGCGAAGACGGATTTCGAGACCTTCTTCGCCGAAGCCCCGGCGATGAACCCGGCCCGCGAGGCGATCACCGGCGTCATCTGCGGCATCCGCGTGGAAGAGGTCGCCGAGCCCCTCATGCGCGAGATCCGCTACCTCGACAAACCCATCGACGAACTGGCCCGGGGCAAGGCGATGGAAAAGATCCTGCGGAGACCGGCGTAACCCGTCCTACAGCCCCGCGCCCACGACGCTCTCATAGCCGAACAGACCCTGCGCCCCGCCGGTGTGCAGGAAGACCACCGTTTCGCCCTTGAACCGTCCGGCCCTTGCGAGCGCGATCAATCCCTTCATCGCCTTGGCAGAATAGACCGGGTCCAGCACGATCCCGTCGGTCCGGGCGGCCAGCTTCAGGGCGTCGATCACGCCCTGATCGACCAGACCATACCCCTCGCCGACATAGTCGCAGTCGGCCACCACCTGATCCCGGGACACCCGCCCCGCGTGACCGAGCAGGGCGGCGGTCTCGTCGGCCAGCTTGAAGACATTGGCTTCCTGCCGGTCCTTCGGCGCGCGTACACCGATGCCCAGCACCGGGACGTCGGCCCCCATCACCGCCAGCCCGGCGACCAGTCCGGCGTGGGTCCCGGCACTGCCCGTCGCGGTCACGATCCGGTCGATGCGCAGGTCCAGCTCATCCGCCTGCACCACGATCTCGCGGGCGCAGTCGACATAGCCGAGAGCGCCGACCGGGTTGGACCCACCGCCGGGGATGACATAGGGCCGGCCACCGCGCGCGCGAACCTCCGCCGCCGTGGTCTCCAGCTCGGCCGGCATGTCCGCGCCCGAGGGCACGGTTCTCAGCCTCGCCCCGAACAGCCGGTCCAGCAGCACATTGCCGTTCTCAAGATAGTCGTGCGCCTTCGACCCCGTGCGCGCTTCCAGGATGATCTCGCAATCCAGGCCGTGGGCGGCCGCCGCCGCCGCCGTCTGGCGCACGTGGTTCGATTGCACCGCCCCTTGCGTCACCAGGGTATCGGCTTCCTGCTCGTAAGCCTCGCCCAGAAGGAACTCCAGCTTGCGGGTCTTGTTGCCGCCACCGGCCAGCCCGGTGCAGTCATCGCGCTTGATCCACAGATCCACGCCCAGTTCCTCGGACAGGCGCGGCAGGGGTTCCAGCGGGGTCGGCAGGTGCGCCAGCCGCACACGGGGAAAGCGGGCCAGATGCATGGGGATCACTCCGGGAAGAAAAGGGGTTCAGGCGCGGCCGCCGGTGCCGGACAGGCGGGCGGCATCGACCCCCAGACCGGCCAGGGCACGCGTCCATTTGGTGTCGTGGTCGTCGTCGAAGACCATCTCGGTGTCGGCCTCGGCCGTCAGCCAGATGTTCTCGGTCAGCTCGGCCTCGAGCTGGCCCTCGTCCCAGCCGGCATAGCCCAGCATCAGGCGCGAGCGGCGCGGTCCCGCGACCGGGTCAGACATGGCCAGCAGCACATCGCGCGTGCCCGTCAGCGCCAGACCGTCGCCGAAGGCCAGACTGGTCCCGTCGGAAATCCAGTCATCCGTGTGCAGGACAAAGCCCCGTTCCCGCTCGACCGGCCCGCCGGCCAGCACGGGCGCTTCATAGCCGTCGGTCGGCGGCGGCAGATCCAGCTTCTCCAGAACGGTCGACAGGTCGATACCGACCAGCGGCTGGTCGATCCGCACGCCCATCGCATGGTCGGGCCCGTGGGCGCAGACCAGGATCACCGCCTGGCGAAAGCGGTCGTCATCAATGCCGGGCATGGCGATCAGCAGGCGACCGGCGAGGGAGGAAAAGCCGTCCATCGGTGGATCATCGGGCCTGCTCCCGCCCGGCGCAAGGGCACAGTTTCGCGCATCTGGCCGGATCGGCCCTTGGCCCGGACCCGTGGCGTGTCTATCTGGTCAGGAACGGCCCGACCGGCCCAAACCTCCAGCGGAGACTTTCCCATGACGATCAACACCGGTGACCGCCTGCCCGAAGCCACCCTGATGAAGGCCACCTCCGAGGGGCCCAAGCCGGTCAATGTCTCCGAGATCTTCAACGGCAAGACCGTGGCCCTGTTCGCCGTGCCCGGCGCCTTCACCCCGACCTGTTCGGCTCGCCACCTGCCCGGCTTTGCCGAAAACCTGGAGACGCTGAAGGCCAAGGGCGTCGACACCGTCGCCTGTGTGTCGGTCAATGACGCCTTCGTCATGGGCGCCTGGGCCCAGTCGCAGGACGGCGGCGACAAAATCCTCATGCTGGCCGACGGCAATGGGGAGTTCACCCGCTCGGTGGGCCTGACCATGGACGCCACCGGCTTTGGCATGGGCGAACGCTCGCAGCGCTATTCCATGCTGGTCAAGGATGGCGTGGTCGAGCAGCTCAACATCGAGCAGGGCGGCGAGTTCAAGGTGTCCTCCGCCGAACACCTGCTGGGCCAGCTGTAGGCTCTACGCCACCGCCTCGACGCGATCCGGGCCGGATGCCTGATCCGAGCCCTGGATCGTTTCGCCGTTCATGACGTGATTGACCGCACCCAGCAGGGTGGCAGGCGTGATCGGCTTGGGCACAAAATAGGTCATGCCGGCGTCGGCACAGGCGGTGATGTCGTCCGGGCTGGTGTCGGCGGTCACGGCAATGACCGGCACCTGGGCATTGGCATTGTCCGAAGCGCGCAGGCGACGGGTGGTTTCGCGACCATCCAGTTCGGGCATGCGCACGTCCATGAAGATCAGGTCGAACGTCTGGGCATCGCAGGCCTTGAGGGCCGCCATGCCATCGGCCGCCGTCGTCACCTCGCACCCGAGCGGCTGCAGGATCAACTGGATGGCGCGCCGGTTGATGTCGTGGTCGTCAACCACCAGCACCCGCATCGGAGCATCGTCATCCACGGTCTGGTCGGCGACCTCGACCGGCTCAGGGGCCGACACGGGCCCGGCCTCGGCATGCTCGGGCTGAGCCGGGGCCGGCTCGACCGGTACAGGCGGTCGGGGGGACGCTTCGGCGCGGGTCGGTGCCGGCAGGCCTCCCAAGGCACGCGCCACCACCTCGCGACCGGCGCGGTCCAGGGTGGGCAGGGTCTGGGTGTCTGACAGGGCGCGGGGGAAGCTGACGGCGATGGTAAAGCTCGAGCCCTGACCCTGATGGCTCCGGGCCGTCAGACGACCGCCCATCAATTCGGTGAGATGACGGCTGATCGCGAGCCCCAGCCCAGTGCCGCCGTGGCGGGCGCTGACACCCTCCGCGGTCTGGTCGAAGGGCTGGAACAGGCGGGTGATCTGCGCCGCGGTCATGCCCGGCCCGGTATCGCGCACCTCGATCAGCATGGCGTGGCCGGACGGCTCTTCGTCCCACACCGAAAGTTTCAGGGTGATGCTGCCGCTGTCCGTGAACTTCACGGCATTGGAAATCAGATTGTTGAGGATCTGCCGCAGTCGCATGGCATCGCCCCGGACGTGCGCCGGGACCTGGGCCGCACCCTCGATCCGCAGCCTCAGCCCCTTCGACGCCATCGGCCCCTGCCACAGGCGCGCGGTCTGGGCGATCAGGGACCGGAGATTGAAGTCATTGACCTCGACCTTCATGCCCCCAGCCTCGATCTTGGCGTGGTCCAGCAGGTCGTCCAGCAGGGACTTCATCATCAGCCCGGCGTCGGTGATCAACTGGGCCTGATTGCGCGCCGTCCTGTCGGTGGCGCCGTCCTGCAGGACGCCGGCGCCGGCCAGAATGGCGCTGATGGGCGTGCGCAGGTCATGTCCAACGGCGGCGAGAAAGGCCTGCCGGCTCTCCATCAGGCGTTCCGCCTCGACCCGACGTCGTTCCGCATCCAGCCGCGCGGCCTCCTCGGATTTGCGCGACGTGTCCATCCGCTGCCAGGTGCTCAGGCAGTAGGTCATGAACACCGCGATGGCGATGGCGACCGCCGTGGCAAAGGCTGCCGAGGCCCCGAACATGACCATGAACACGGGCGTGGCGGCGAGATAGAGGAACTGCGGCGCAACGGTCAGGGCCAGAACGGTGCGCGATCGGGGGGCATTGACGACCGCATAGATGGCCCCGGCCGACAGCAGGATGGCCGCACAGACGCCGCCCATGGGACCGCCCACCAGCCACAGGGGGACAGACAGGCTCCCGAAATAGGCAGCGTTCAACACCAGCATGACGGTCGCGGCGACGAGGCGCGCGGAGCCAAGCGACCGGGTCCGGCCGCCGTTGACCGGCCCGAAGACCCACAGGTCCAGAACCTGGACCATGAAATAGCCCGCCACCCACAGGGCCGAGAAATCCCAGCCAAGGATCGGACTGAAGACGAGCGCGCTGGCTGCGCCCATGCCCAGACGCTGCAGCAACGCCTTGCGGCGTTGCCGGATCGCATCGATCCAGCCTGACGACACGTCGGCCGCTGTCATGGACATTCGCATCCCCGAGTGCGGGCTTTGAGCCCTTTGCACCATAGTGACGCGGCAGCCCTAACGCTCCGTCAACGCCCCGTACCAACCGCCTCGCGAACTGTGGAAAAGCCGTCAGCGCGCAGGCGCGCCGCAAGGTCGGCCTTGATCCGGCGGACCAGACCGGGGCCCTCAAAGATCAGGGCAGAATAGAGCTGGATCGCGCTGGCCCCGGCCCGGATACGGGCATAGGCCTCGGCGCCATCCGAGATTCCGCCAACCGCGATCAGGGGCAGGCGTCCGGCCGACGCCTCGACGGCAGCGGCCAGCGCCATCGCGGCACGGGCCTTCAAGGGGGCGCCCGACAGGCCTCCGGCTTCACCCGCGTGCGCGGATGTCAAAGTGTCGGGCCGATCAAGGGTCGTGTTGGAGACGATCAAGCCGTCCAGCCCGTAAGCAAGACTGGCCTCCACGATCCGGCCGATATCCTCGCCCGACAGGTCCGGCGCAATCTTCAGGAAGACAGGCCGGTCCACGGGCCTCGCGGCCTTGATCCGTGCCAGCAGCGGCTCCAGTGCCTCGACGGTCTGCAGCCCCCTCAGGCCGGGCGTGTTCGGCGAGGACACATTGACCGTCAGATAGTCGGCCCGTCCGCCCAGCCGGTGCAGTCCGGTCTCATAGTCGGCGATGCGGTCCTCGGCATCCTTGTTGGCGCCCAGATTGGCCCCAACCACGACCCCGGGCGGACGCCGGTCCAGCCGCGCAGCAAAGGCCTCCAGCCCGTCGTTGTTGAAGCCCATCCGGTTGATGATGGCCCGCTCTTCTTCCAGCCGGAACAGCCGCGGGCGAGGGTTCCCGGCTTGAGGGCGGGGCGTCACCGAGCCGCATTCGACAAAGCCGAAGCCCAGCCCGGCAAGACCCCGGATCGCCACCGCATTCTTGTCCAGACCGGCCGCCAGCCCGACCGGGTTCGACAGGCTCAGCCCCGCCACCTCGGTCTTCAGCACAGGGTCATCGCGGGTGACCGACAAGGGCAGATACGTCAGCCCGGCAATGGCCAGTTCATGAGCGCGCTCGGCGTCGAGCCGCCGCAGGAGGGCCGTCCCGGCATCCAGCAGGCTCACGCCTCGCGCTCCATGACCAGCCGGCCGTCCTCATCGACGTGACAGGCTTCAACGGATTGCACGGCGGACAGGGGCAGCGGTGCATACAGGTGCGGAAACAGGGCGCCCCCCCGCGAGGGCTCCCAGCGCAGGGCCTCGTCGGGCAGATCGGCCAGTGACGCCGTATCGATCGTCACCTTCAGCAGGTCCGGCAGGCCGCTGAAATGCCGCCGCGCCGTCTCTTCCAGCTGGTCGGCGGTCGACATGTGGATATAGCCGTCGCGCAGGTCGACGGCCGAACCGGGATAGGCGCCGTCAACGGTGGCGACCTGCCAATCCTCGGCATCCACCAGCTTGTAGATCACTTCGGGTCCGGTCACGACACCGCCTCGGCGTCGTCAGGCCGGATCAGGCCCTCCAGCGTATGGCGCTCGGCCGCGTCGACCGAGAAGATCGCCGCCATGCCGGTCGGGAAGCCGCTGCTGAGGCGTTCCAGAACCGAGGGAGCAGCCGCCCCCTCCATCAGCAGTTCGACCGCCAGCTGGTGGATCCCAGGATTGTGCCCGATCAGGATCAGACAGCCCGCCGTGTCCATCTCGGCCTCGATCCGGGCCCGCAGGATATCGGGGTCCGCTTCGTAGAGGTCGTCCAGGATCGCAACCTCGACATCCCCGAGGCTGTCATGGACGATGTCCCAGGTCTGGCGGGTACGCGCGGCGCCGGACACCAGCGCCCGGTCCGGCTTCAGCCCCCGGTTTGCAAGTGCCTTGCCGACGCGGGCCGCATCGTCGCGGCCGCGCGGCGCGAGGGGCCGGTCCTTGTCCCGGCCGGAGGGAGAGCCGCGTTCGGCCTTGGCGTGGCGCATCAGGATCAGTCGGTGCATGGCGACGATCTAGGCGTGTTCGTCCGGCTCGACCAGAGCCCGGCTTGCCCCGCGCCCCGCTGGCGAGGGCTGAAGGGCCGCATCCCGCAGGGGCACGCGTTCGGCCGCTCCCACCGGTTGAACCCGCGCATAGGCGTGCCGCGTCGCTTCCAGCAGGATCAGCCCCGCCGCACCCGGCACCAAGCGCCGTCCGATCTGTTCGAACCCGTCGGCCATGCCATAAAGTGCCGACCAGGGCGGCACATAGAGGGTCTGCGACCAGGCGGCCGGCTCCAGCCCCACCTCGCGCACCAGTTTCTCCAGCTGGCGCCGCGTGAAGGGTCGGCCATGGCCAAAGGGGGTGCTTTCGGCGCGAGCCCACAGTCCACCCCGCGCCGCTGCCACGAGGATGATCCGGCCGGCCGGCGTCAGAACCCGGATCGCCTCCGCCATCAGTGCCCGGACGTCATCCGCCTCCTCCAGCGCGTGCACGACCAGCACCCGGTCGAAGCTGCCGGCGGCGAAAGGCAGGGCCCGGTCGTCGACCAGGACCGACCGGTTGCGGGCCCCGCGCGGCCAGGCCTCTACGCCCTGCCCCGACGGCATCGCCGCAATCAGACGACGCGCCCCGACGAAGGCACCGAGCCACGGCGTGGCGTAGCCCACGCCGAGGACGTCACAGCCGTCGGCCTCGCCCCAGGCGGTGTCCAGCCGTTCGGCCAGCAGCCGCCGGACCAGCCGTCCGGACGGCTCGCCATAGAACAATCTGAGGTCCTCGATCGCCATCCGCATGGGCACAGGATAGCCCCGGACCGCGCCTGCCTGCTAGGGTCCTCGCCATGACCCTGGATGTGCACCTGTTCCCCTGTCTGTCTGACAACTATGGCCTGCTGGTCCGCGACCGGGCCACCGGCACCGTCGCCACCATCGACACCCCCGACGCCGACCGCATCCTTGAGGCGCTGGACGGACTGGGCTGGGGCCGTCTGGATCTGATCCTGAACACCCACTGGCACCCGGATCATACGGGCGGCAATGCCGCGCTGAAGGCCGCCACCGGCTGCATGATCCATGGGCCCGAGGAAGTGCGGCGTGCCGCCCCCCTCGACCACGTGATCGCGGACGGCGATACGGTGTCCGTAGGCAAGACCCGACTTCAGGTGACTGCGGCGCCGGGCCATACCCTGGGCCATGTGGTGCTGCATGACGTGGAAGGGCGGATGGCCTTCGTCGGCGATGTCCTGTTCACCCTCGGCTGCGGGCGCCTGTTCGAGGGGACACCCGACCAGATGTGGACCAGCCTGTCAGCCCTGCTGGAATGGCCGGACGAGACCGTGATCTGGTGCGCCCATGAATATACCGCCGCCAATGCCCGGTTTGCCCTGAGCCTGGACGATCGGCCCGCGCTGAACGCCCACGTCGAGGCGCTGATGCGTCAGATTGAGGCGGGCCGCCCGACGGTGCCGACAACGATCGGCGTTGAACGGCGCTTCAATCCGTTCCTGACCGCCGGCAATGCCACGACATTTGCAGACCGGCGCGCCGCCAAGGACAGCTTTCGCGGCTGACTATTCTGCGCCCGCTATGACCCGCACGATCCGCGCCGAGGACGGCCGTCCGGCAAAGCCGGCATCGGCGTCGATCACAATGCGCAGTGTGCCTCGCGAGAAGCTGACCTGACGCGGCCCGACGTCGGTGATGACGATCATCCTGACCCGCGAAACATCGCGCCGCAGGCTGGGCGAGCGCGCCATGCGAACGATGGCGTCCACTGCCGTCGACAGGGCATCGGTCGCCACCGACTCCGAACCCGGCTGGATGTCCATATCCACCACCACCAGCTCACCGACCGCCTGGGTGGCCCGGTCACTCTGGCGCAGGATGAAATCCATCAGCTGAAAGGCCGTCAGCGTGGGCGCCAGAAGTTCCGGCGCGGGTCCGGCCATCGACACGGGCGAGCCCTGGGGCGCTGACGTCGTGTAAAGGGTTATGCCGCCATTGGGGGTGACCCGCAGGACCTGGTCGCCGGCGTCATTGCGGAAAATGACGTCACCGCGCGGGGCGGGCGACGGCCGCAGCACCCAGACCTCGGTCGAGCGATCGAACCGCATCAGGGTGCCGTTGCTGGACCGGTCGAGGATGAACCCCTGTCCCGTCTCGGACACATAGCGGCCGCTGTCGGGCAGGCTTGTGGCAGGCCCCCGGTCTCTCTGGGCGCGCGAGTCCTCGCTCTGGAAATTAGCGGTCACCTGGGCGTGGCCGGGCAGGGCAAGGCACAGCCAGCCGAATGCCATCACCCCCGCCATCACGGCAGGGGGTGCCGGTCGCCGTATCGATCCGACCTGTCGCCCGCTTTTCATGGGTTGAGGGATGACTCCCCACCCCGGCAGATTTTAGGCAAGGCCCTGCTCAGCCGACCAGATACTGACCGCCGTTCAGGGATAGGGTGCACCCTGTGACATATCCGGCACGTTCGCCGGCCAGCCAGGACACCATGTCGGCGATTTCCTCGCCCTTGCCCAGACGTCCGACCGGGATCTGGGCGATGATCGCATCCAGCACCTTCTGGTCCATGGCGCCGACCATCTCGGTGTCGATATAGCCGGGGGCGATACAGTTGACGGTGACGCCTTTCCGGGCATTTTCCAGCGCCAGCGCCTTGGTGAAGCCGATCATGCCCGCCTTGGCCGCCGAATAGTTGGTCTGGCCGATCTGGCCCTTCTGACCGTTGATCGAGCTGATGTTGACGATCCGGCCGAAACCCCGGTCGCGCATGCCGGTGATGACCTGGCGCGTCATGTTGAACACCGAGTCCATGTTCACCCGGATCACATCGGACCACTGGTCGGCGGTCATCTTGTGGAAGAAGCCGTCACGCGTGATGCCGGCATTGTTGACCAGCACCTCGATGGGACCCAGTTCGGCCTCGACCTCCTGAACGGCGCGGGCGCAGTCGTCGAACGAGCCGACGTTGCCCTTCACCACCATGACGCCCAGTTCCTTCGCGGTGGCTTCAGCCGCCTCGGCATTGCCGGAATAGCCGGCCGCGACGGCCATGCCGTCTTCCTTCAACCGTTGAACAATCGCCTTGCCGATGCCCCGGGTTCCCCCGGTGACCAATGCCACTCGTGCCATATGCAGTCCTTCGCGTTTCCGGTGCGGGGGGCGTCTGGGTGCGCCCCTCCGTTATCCAAGCCATAACGAAACGCGGGGTTCCCGGCTAGGCCGGGGTCTTCACAGCTGCGCCATGTCCAGCACGAAGCGGTACCGCACGTCCGACTTCTCCATCCGGACGTAGGCTTCATTGATCTGCGACGGGGCGATCACTTCGATGTCGCAAGCCAGACCATGCTCGGCGCAGAAGTCCAGCATCTCCTGCGTCTCGCGGATGCCGCCGATGAGCGATCCGGCGACGGAGCGACGGCGCCACAGCAGGCCCATGGCATAGACCGGCAGGCCCTCGGTGGTCAGACCCAGCATGACCATGGTGCCGTCCTTGGCCAGTAGCTGGACGTGGCTGGCGATCTCATGCGTGGCCGACACCGTATTGATGATCAGGTCGAACTTTTCCGCCGCTGCGGCCATCGCCGCCTTGTCCGAGTTGATCAGGAAATGTTTGGCGCCCATCCGCTCGGCATCGGCCTTCTTGCGGTCCGAGGTCGACAGGACGGTGACCTCCGCCCCCATGGCAGCCGCCTGTTTGACCGCCATATGGCCAAGGCCACCCAGGCCGATCACGGCGACCTTCGAGCCCGGCCCGACCTTCCAGTGTTTCAGCGGGCTGTAGGTCGTGATGCCGGCGCACAGCAGGGGTGCCGCGGCGTCCAGCGGAATACTGTCGGGGATGGTCACGACATAGTTCTGGTCGACCGTGATCCGGTCGGAATAGCCGCCCTGGGTGACCTTCTGCCCGACCTCGGCGCCCTTGGGATCCGGCGAGCCATAGGTCTGGGTCATGCCGGGAACGCAATACTGTTCCTCGCCGGCGAGGCAGGGCTGACACTGTCGGCAGCTGTCGACCATGCAGCCGACGCCGACCCGGTCGCCTTCCTTGAAGCGCGAGACGTTAGACCCGACCGCCGTCACCACCCCGGCGATCTCATGCCCCGGCACGATCGGATAGCGGGTAGTGCCGAGATCATTGTGGGCGATGTGCAGGTCGGAGTGACAGACCCCGCAGAATTTGATCTCGATGGCCACATCGTCCGGGCCCGGGTCGCGCCGGTCAAAGCCGTACGGCTCCAGCGGTTTGTCAGCGGCGACGGCGGCAAAGGCGCGGGTGGCGATGGGCATGGGGCGTATCCTTCAGAGGGCTATCGGATGCAGGTGCGTACGGCGGGGCGCAAGCGCAAGGCTATCAGTCGTTTCGGCCATCGACGTGACGGACCGGGACGGCGGCCAGATCCAGCCCTTCGAACAGGCGGGCGTTCAGGACCACCCGGGCGGGGCGGGCCTCGCCATCTTCGGTCGTCCAGGCGGGCGCCTCGGCATGCACGGCGCAGCCACAGGTCGCGCAGTGGAAAAAGGTCATCATCCGGTCGCCCCATGCGTAGGGCGTCAGGGCTTCCGGCGTCAGGTCCAGCTGGACCGTGCCGGGCGCATAATAGGCCGCGAGCGTGCCCCGTTTGGTGCAGGTCGTGCAGGTGCAGTGGGTGACCGTTTCCGGGGCGGGGGCCGCAAACCGTTGAGCGCCGCAGTGGCAGCTGCCCCGCAGCATCGTATCGGTCACGCCAGGCGCTCGATCAGGGCCATGGCCGCCGCCGGATTCCGCACCTTGGCCCCGGCGATCATATAGGCGAACACATCCCCCCGCTTCGCCCAGCCGCGCAGGCGGTCGGCGGTGGCATTCAGCTCGGCATCCGACATGCCGGTCGGCTCATCCTCGCGGCTCGACATCAGCCGGGCATAGGCGAAGTCGGCGGTCGGCTGGTCGATGCGCGGCCACTCCGGCGCCTCCTCGTCCTCGGCATAGACGATGGCACAGCCGTATTTCGCGGCCAGATCATAGAATTCCTGCGTATCGAAGCTGGGATGCCGCACCTCCAGCGCATGGCGCAGGCGGACGCCGTCCTTCTCGTTCGGCAACAGCTTCAAGAACCCCTCGAAGTCGACCGGATCGAATTTCTTGGTCGCCATGAACTGCCAGTTGATCGGCCCCAGCCTGTCGCCCAGCGCCGTCAGCCCCTGATCGAGAAACCGGTCAAAGCTCTCCTTGCCCTCGGACAGCACCTTGCGATTGGTACAATAGCGGCTGGCCTTGACCGCAAAGACGAAACCGTCCGGCGTCTCGTCGCGCCACTTCATCCAGCTGTCGGGCTTGAAGGTCGAATAATAGGTGCCGTTGATCTCGATCGAGGTCAGCTTGCCGGCCGCATATTCCAGCTCGCGCTTCTGGACCAGGCCGTCGGGATAGAAGACCCCGCGCCACGGCTCATAGGTCCAGCCGCCGATGCCGATGTGGATAGTGCCGGTCATGTTCTGGGTTCCTGGGGTGACGTCCAGACCGATCCTAACCGGCCACGCCGCATCTTTCACGGGCCATCTGCTCCAGATCAGCAGAGGCGGGGCCCAGACCCATGGTGGCGCGGCGGGCATCCACCTGTTCCGGGTCTTCCATGGGTTTCAGATCGAGCGTGCCGTCCGCGTTGCAGGCGCCCATGGGCTGGGTGCCATACCGTTGCAGTTCGCCCGTATTCACCGCCACACGGTCCCACAGATAGGCATAGTCGCGCGGACGAACGCCGCCGTTCTCGAGATAGGGCTCCATTCGCCTCAGCACCTCGCGCTGGAACCCGGGGTGGTCGTCCGCGTGCTGGGCCAGGATCCAGGCGCGGCTGGACACCGAGGATCCGAAGCGGTGGCGATCGATCCAGTCCCACGTCGTGAGGAGTTGTCCGAGCGCGACGGTGGAGCGGGCGTCCGCCATCACAGCATTGGCCGTGGCCAGCCGCTGGGCCCAGAACGCCGCTCCTGTGCGGTCGTCGGTCCGCAGGGTCGAATAGGTGACCCGCCCGGCCTGATCGGCCACCCAAAGGTCGTTGATCAGGACCTGCACCTGACGGATTTCGGGGTCGCGCGACAGCTCTCCGCCGACATTGCGGGTCATGATGCGGACGTTGAGCGACAGGACGGTATCGAAGTCGGCCTGGCCCTTGGCGAAGACCGCCCGGCAGGTCTCGATGTCGGGCTGGGCGGTCGCGATGGCCAGACCGGCGCGTACGAGCAGGGCGGCCGCCAGCTGTGCCTCGGTCACCCCGGTCGCTGTCTCTGACAGGCGGCTCTCGACCAGAGCGCGCGTCTCGCTGTCCGGTGCCGCGGCCGCGTCGCAATAGTCGAACCGCGCCGCCAGTTCAGGATTGTCGGCGAGGCTACCCGGGTCCTGTGTACCGGATCCGGCGAGGGCCAGCGCCAGCGCCAAAAAGATCGAAGTCAGGTCCATCCGGGCCTCCCGGTCCCGCCTTCACCCGGAAGGCAGGGGGAGCCTAAGGCGACCGTACCGGATCACCAAATCACGCAGGAACCCGTCCGGCTCTGGTCTTACTCTGCCGGGGGCTGGGCCGTCTCCGGCACGGCCGCCGGCGAGCCCCCCTCGGAGGCGCGCGGCACGGGCTGCAGCTCGGCGGGCCTTTGTTCGCGGGAGTCGTCGGAGACTGCGTCCAGACCCGGCTGGCTGGCCATGACCATGATGGCATAGATGATCAGGATCAGGGTGATCGAGACCACCAGTACGACCACGATCCGAAGACCGCTGCGGCCCTGTTTGGTTCGCTGGGCATCGACGACGGGGCCATCGGACTCGCGGGCATCGGCCTCGGCAGGGCCCTCTCCGGGCAGGACGTCAGTGGGCTCTTCGGGGGGGCGGTTTTCGGTGTTCATGCCAAGGAAACCCGCAAGCGCCACCGTTGTTCCGCGCCGCGACGGCCTGCCGCAACCTCAGTAGGCGTAGTCCGAATACAGCCGCCGGACATCGCCGCCCCAGGGCCCGTGGTACAGGTCCAGCAGGCGCTCGGCCGGGGTGATGCCGCTGTCGGCCGTGTCTTCCAGTTCGGACAGATAGCCGCGCTCATCCACCATGCCGCCCGAGAAGCGCGCCCGGTTCTTCAGCCCCTGACGGGCGATGGCCACCATGTCGACGGCGACGTCGCGCAGCGACCGCCGGCCGATCTCGGCCCGCAGGCCCAGCCGGGTGACCTCGCGGCGCAGCCGTTCGTGATCCTCGATCTGCCAGTCCTTGCAGAGGTCCCAGGCCGCCGCCAGCGACGGTGCGTCATAGAAGATGCCGGCCCACAGCGCCGGCAGGGCGCAGATGCGGCTCCAGGGGCCGCCGTCGGCGCCGCGCATCTCCAGATACTGTTTGAGCCGCACCTCGGGGAACAGGGTGGTCAGGTGATCGGCCCAGTCCTTGGCCGTCGCGCGGTCGCCCGGCAGCGCGTCCAGCTTGCCCTCGACGAAGGCGCGGAACGATTGGCCCGACAGGTCGACATAGCGCTCGCCCCGCTTGGCGAAATACATCGGCACGTCCAGCGCATAGTCGACATAGGCCTCAAAGCCGAAGCCGTCGGCAAAAACGAACCCGAGCATGCCGGTGCGGTCGGGATCAGTGTCGGTCCAGACATTGGCGCGCGCGGTCAGAAAGCCGTTCGGGCGACCTTCCGTGAACGGAGAATTGGCGAACAGGGCCGTGGCCACCGGCTGCAGCGCCAGCGAGGTGCGGAACTTCATCACCATGTCGGCTTCGGAGTCGAAGTCCAGATTGGCCTGGATGGTGCAGGTGCGCAGCATCATGTCGAGGCCCAGCTGACCCCGCTTGGGCATATAGGCGCGCATGATGTCATAGCGGCCCTTGGGCATGACCGGCACATCCTCGCGCGACCACAGGGGGTCGAAGCCCGAGCCGAGGAAGCCCAGCCCCAGTTCGTCAGCGACCATCTTGACCTCGACCAGATGCTGGCCGGTCTCGGAACAGATGTCGTGAATGTCCTTCAGAGGGGCGCCCGACAGTTCGAACTGTCCGCCCGGCTCGAGACTGATGGAGGCGGTATAGCCCTCGGCATTCTTGCGCTCGAGCGCGATGACATGCCCGGCCTCCTCCACGGGGCTCCAGCCGAACCGCTGCAGGCCTTCCAGCATGGCGCGGATCCCCGAAGGCCCGTCATAGGCCGGGCGACGCAGCGTTTCCCTGTCGAAGCCGAACTTCTCGTGCTCGGCCCCGATGCGCCATTGGTCCTTCGGCTTGATCCCCTTCGACAGGGCCCCGATCAGGGCCTCGCGGGTCAGCGGTTCGGCGTCAGACATCAAAGGGGTCCCTCGTTCGTCTGGCCAATTGGGCGGTCCGGGGCACGGACACAAGTGGCCTCACCGCTCCCAGTCGCCCAACGCCGCCTGCCAAAGGGTCAGGGCGGTCACGGCGGCGGTGTCGGCCCGCAGCACCCGGGGGCCCAGGGATACGGCGGTCGCAAATGGCAGGGCCCGTAGTCGCGTGCGCTCGTCCGGCGAAAATCCGCCTTCCGGCCCGATCAGAATGCCCCATGAGGCGCCACCCGCCCCGGGCAGGGCGGACAGCGCCGGCGGTCCGCCCGTCTCGTCGCAGAACATCAGGCGGCGGTCGGCGTCCCATCCGTCCAGCAGGGCGTCCAGCGGCTCGGATGCGACGATCTTCGGCACATCCATCCGCCCGGTCTGCTCGGCGGATTCGACCGCGATGGTGTCGAGCCGGTCCAGCCGGATGGTTTGCGGCTGGGTGCGCGCCGTGCGGACCAGCCGGATGCGCCGCACGCCCAGTTCGGTGGCCTTTTCGACCGCGAACTCGAGCGGGCTCTTCTTGACCACCGCGAGGATCAGCTCGACATCGGGCGGCAGGATCTGGTCCCGGACCCGCTCTTCGGCCTTCAGCAGGCAGCCGCGCTTCAGCACCTCGGCCACCGAACAGCGCCATTCGCCGTCGCGACCGTTGAAGACAATCAGCTCTTCGCCCGCCTTCAGCCGCATGACCTGGGTCAGATAGCGCGACTGATCCAGTGTCGGCGCCAGGGCGGCTCCGGTCGACAGGGGCTGGGGAATATAGAGGCGGATCATCGTCGGTCTGGGAGCTGCTGCGGCTTTCGCTTGCATCTATCGACCGGCTTGGGTCCTGTGTCAGCCATGGGAAAGAAAAATGAGGCCTATGAGGCAGAACTCCACACCCTCCAGATCGCCCTGGTCGAGAGCCAGGCCCGGCTGATCGCTCAAGGCCGCAAGGTCCTGATCCTGTTCGAGGGCCGCGACACAGCGGGCAAGGACGGGTCGATCAAGCGCGTCAC
>JAHJYN010000153.1 GCA_018826885.1 Alphaproteobacteria bacterium
CCTTGTCGATATCCGCCAGCAGGGCCACGGCGGCCGGGGCCATACGGGCCTCGGTGTACCGCATCGAGGCCGGCATATCGCCGTCGACCGAGCCGAAGTTTCCTTGGCCGTCGATCAGCATCAGACCCATCGAGAACGGCTGAGCCATGCGGACCAGCGCCATATAGACCGAGGCGTCGCCGTGCGGGTGGAAGCGACCCAGCACGTCACCGACGACGCGGGCGCACTTCGAATAGGCGCGCTCGGGCGTCATGTTCAGGTCGTGCATCGAATACAGGATGCGGCGGTGAACCGGCTTCAGTCCATCGCGCACATCGGGCAGCGCCCGGCTGACGATGACGCTCATCGCATAGTCGAGGTACGAACGGCGCAGTTCGTCCTCAATGGTGATGTTGTCTATGTGGCCGCCACCCCCGCCACCGGGAATTGCGGACGGGTCAGCGTGATCGGATATGTCGTCGGTCAAGGAATTTCGGCTTCATCTGGCCGGAATCAGAACAACTTCCGGGCTTGAGGGTTACTAGCATCGGCATCCGGGACTGGCAAAGTTAAGCCCGCACATATCCCCGGCCCTGAAATCGCATCGAGGAGACACCGAATGACCTTTTCCCGACTTTCCCTTTTGACCGCCGCCTCTCTCAGCGCTGCGGCCCTGATGTCGGGCTGTGTGGCGATGACCGAGAACCACTATGGCGCCGAACGGCAAACTGTCGCCCGGATCGGCGATTTCGGCGAGGCGACCCTGATCAACGCCTCGGGCCAGAACATCGGGCGCGCCGTCCTGACCCAAGGACCGTCCGGCCTGCTGATCCGGGTCGAGGCCGACGGCCTGACGCCCGGCTGGCACGGCATCCACATCCACGCGACCGGCGAATGCCAGGCGCCCTTCACCTCGGCCGGTGGTCACATCAACCATGCGGACGGGGCGAAGCCGCACGGCCTGCTGAACGCCGAGGGGCCCGATGACGGCGACCTGCCCAACATCTATGCCGATGAACAGGGGCGTGTGCGCGCCGAACTCTTCACCACCCGGGCCCGGATCGCCCCGGAGGGTCCCGGTCAGTGGCTGTGGGACGACAACGGCTCGGCCATCGTGATCCACGCCATGTCGGACGACCACAAGACCCAGCCCATCGGGGGTGCCGGCGAGCGGGTGGCTTGCGGGATCATGGCGGCGGGCTGAAGCTCCGGCGGGAATCGGCTCAGGCGCGCCGCGCCTGGGCCGCCGCCTCTGCCTCGCGCGACACGACCTGCAGGAAGGCGGCGCGCGACGCCGTCCAGTCCTCCAGAATCCGGTGAGCCAGCGGTGAGCCGGTCTCCCGGGCATGCTCGTCGATCAGCGTCTTGAGTCGATCCGCAGCTGTCCCGACGACGGGCCCGGCGATCACCGACTCGGCGTTCAGATTGGCCAGCGCGCGATCGCCGTCGTTCCAGACAAAGGCCTCCCCGCCCGACATTCCCGCCCCGAAATTCCAGCCGGTCGCGCCGAGCACCACCAGAGTACCGCCGGTCATATATTCCCCGCCGTGCGCCCCGCAGCCTTCGACCACCGCCACGGCGCCCGAGTTGCGAACCGCGAACCGCTCCCCGGCTACCCCGGCGGCCAACAGGCGCCCCGACGTCGCCCCATACAGGCAGGTATTGCCGATCAGGGCCTGTCCGGGCCGCCAGTTGACCGGGCGGATCACCAGATGCGCGCCCGACAGGCCCTTGCCGACATAGTCGTTGGCCTCGCCGTCCAGCTCGATCCGCAGGCCCTTCATGCCCCAGGCCGCCAGCGACTGTCCGGCAGCCCCCTTCAGCTTCAGCGTCAGATGCTCGTCGGGCAGATCCTGTCCGTGGCGGCGGACGATCTCGGATGAGGTGCGCGTCCCAATCGCGCGCTGGGTGTTCCTTACCGCATAGCTGAGCTGCATCTTCTCGCGCCGATGCAGGCAGGGTTCGGCATCGATCAGGATCTGGGCATCCAGACTGTCCGGCACAGGATTACGTGGCAGTTCGGCGCCATTTCGCAGATCCGCGTCCCCGACCCGCACCAGCAGGGGATTGAGGTCCAGATCATCCAGATCGGCCCCGCCGCGCGACACCTGCCGCAACAGGTCTGTGCGCCCCACCGCATCGTCCAGCCGCGTCAGCCCCAGCGAGGCCAGCACTTCGCGGGTTTCCTCGGCGATGAAGGTGAACAGGTTGATGACCTTGTCGGGGGTGCCGGTGAACAGGGCCCGCAGGCGCTCGTCCTGCACACAAACCCCGACAGGACAGGTGTTGGAGTGACACTGGCGCACCATCAGACAGCCGACCGCGATCAGACTGGCCGTCCCGATCCCGAACTCCTCGGCGCCCAGCATGGCGGCAATCACGACGTCGCGGCCCGTCCGGATACCGCCATCGGTGCGCAGCCGCACCCGCCCGCGCAGACCGTTCATGCTCAGCACCTGATGGGCTTCGCTTAGTCCCATCTCCCACGGCATGCCGACCTGTTTGATCGAGCTGATGGCTGCGGCGCCCGTGCCGCCGTTGTGCCCTGAAATCAGAACCGTATCGGCCTTGGCCTTGGCCACACCCGCCGCCACCGCGCCAATCCCCGACTGGGCCACCAGCTTGACCGTCACCCGGGCGTCCGGATTGATCTGCTTCAGGTCATAGATCAGCTGGGCCAGGTCCTCGATCGAATAGATGTCGTGGTGGGGCGGCGGGCTGATCAGGCCCACGCCCGGCGTCGCATGGCGCATCCGGGCGATGAATTCCGTGACCTTGAAGCCGGGCAGCTGGCCGCCTTCGCCGGGCTTGGCGCCCTGGGCGACCTTGATCTCGATCTCGCGGCACTGGGTCAGATATTCGGCCGTGACCCCGAACCGCCCCGAGGCGATCTGCTTGACCGCACTGTTCGGATTGTCGCCATTCGGGCGGGTCTTGTAGCGCTCGGGATCCTCGCCGCCCTCGCCCGAGACCGATCGTGCGCCGATCCGGTTCATGGCGATGTTGAGCGTCTCGTGCGCCTCGGGGCTCAGCGCGCCCAGCGACATGCCGGGGGTCACGAACCGCTTTCGGATCTCGTTGACGCTCTCGACCGCCTCGAGCGGCACGGTTCCGGTTTCGCGGAAGTCCAGCAGGTCGCGCAGGGCCCCGGCCGGCTGCTCGCGTACCCGGCGGCTGTAGGCCTTGTAGCGCCCGTAGTCGTTGCGCGTCGTCGCGTCCTGAAGCCTGTGGATGGCCTCCGCGTCCCACCCGTGGCGCTCCTCGCCCGCGCGGATACGATGCGAGCCCCCCAGTCTCAGGGCGGGCCGGTCGCTGTCGAAGCCGGCTGCCGCCAGCCGCAACGCCCGCGCCTCCAGCCCGGTCAGACCGATGCCCGAGACCCGCGACGTCATGCCCGGGAAGATGTCGGCGACCAGCGCCCGCGACAGACCCAGCGCCTCAAATTCAAACGCCCCGCGATAGGCCGAAATGACCGATATCCCCTTCTTGGCGAGGATCTTGAGCAGCCCTGCCTCGATGGCCGCCTTGTAGTTCAGGCAGGCTTCACGCAGCGAGCCCGGGCCATAGCGGCCCTCGTCCTGACGCTGCAGGAAGGTTTCCTGCGCCAGCCAGGCGTTGACGGCAGTGGCGCCGCACCCGACCAGCACGGCAAAGGCGTGGGCATCCAGCGCCTCGGCCGTCCGCACCACGATCGAGACGAAGGACCGCAGCCCCTCGTCCACCAGCCGCGTATGCACGGCGGCCGTGGCCATGATCATCGGGATCAGCGGCCGGTCGGGCCCCATCGCCTCATCGGTCAGCACCAGAATGCCGGACCCGGCGCGGACCTGCGCGACCGCCTCATCGCGCAGGCGCTCTATGCCTTGCCGCAGGGCCTCGCCCGCGCGCTCGCCG
This sequence comes from Alphaproteobacteria bacterium, assembly GCA_018826885.1. Taxonomy (GTDB): domain Bacteria; phylum Pseudomonadota; class Alphaproteobacteria; order Caulobacterales; family Caulobacteraceae; genus Brevundimonas. Next base: position 3,874 of record JAHJYN010000153.1, read on the forward strand.
CCCGCCGCCGGATCGAAACTGGTGTCCAGTCGGGCCACGGCCCCCTCGCCCACCACATCCAGCATGCGGTCGAACATGCCGGTGGTCAGGACCGGACTGTCCAGCACATGGACCCGCGTCTGGCCTTCCTCCTGCGCAAGGATGTTGCCGAGGTTCTTGAACCGGGTCCGCAGGGACATCGCCGCGCCTTCACGCAAGGAGTCGATCGGCGGATTGGTCACCTGGGCAAAGGCCTGCCGAAAATAGTGGCTGAACGGCCGGTCCAGGCCCGACAGCACGCGGGGGACGGCGTCGTCACCCATCGACCCCACGGCCTCCTTGCCGTCGGCGATCATCGGATCCAGCAGGGTCTCGACGTCCTCCTGCGTCCAGCCGACCGCAGCCTGCATGCGCACCAGCGCCGGACCGTCCAGACGACGCGGTTCGGGTCCGGGGCCGACCTTGGGCTCCAGATCGACGATATTGGCCAGCCAGCGGTCATAGGGATGGCCCGCGGCAAGCTTGTCGAGGATGGCGGTCTCGTCGAACAGGCGCCCTTCGTCGAGGTCCAGTGCGATCATGCGGCCGGGCCCGATGTGCAGATTGCGCGCGATCCGCTCCGGCGCGATGCCGGTCATGCCGACTTCCGATCCGCAGATCAGCAGACCATCCGAGGTCTCGGTCACCCGCAGAGGCCGCAATCCGTTGCGATCCTTGCCCGCCACCACCCAGCGCCCGTCCGTGGCGCACAGGGCGGTCGGTCCGTCCCACGGCTCCATCACCGCATTGCAATAGGCGTAGAGCGCCTGATGCGCCGGGCTGGAAACGCCCGGGATCGAGGCCTCCGGTATGAGCAGGGTCTTGGCCATGGGCGCCGACCGCCCGGCCCGCACCAGCACCTCAAAGACATTGTCGAGCGCGGCCGAGTCCGACCCACGATGCTGGATCACGGGCTTGACGATGTCGTCATCGGCCCCGAAAGCCGCCGCCGTCATCCGGATCTCGTGGCTGCGCATCCAGTTGGCATTGCCGCGCAGGGTATTGATCTCGCCGTTATGGGCCAGCATGCGGAAGGGCTGGGCCAACCGCCACTCGGGGAAAGTGTTGGTCGAATAGCGCTGGTGGAACACAGCGACCGAAGCGACGACCTCGGGGTCGGTCAGGTCCGGGTAGAACTCGGCCAGCGCCTGCGCCAGCATCATGCCCTTGTAGATGACCACCCGCGCCGACAGCGAGCAGACGTAGACGTCGGCGATCCCCCGCGACAGGGCCCGCGCCTCGATCCGGCGACGCAGAAGATAGAGCGCGCGCTCAAGATCCTCGCCGTCCAGCCCCTCGGGCGGGGCCAGCATGATCTGCTCGATCTCGGGCCGGGTGGCGGCGGCGCGCTCGCCCAGAATCTCGGGCCGGTGCGGCACCTGCCGCCAGCCGTAGAGATAGAACCCCGCCGCCTGCACCTCGCGCTCGATGACCACCCGCGCCTGTTCCTGGGCAGCGAGGTTATGGCGCGGCAGGAACACCATGCCGACCGCGAGGGGCCCGGGCCGGGGTTCTCGCCCCTGTTCGCGAACCTGCCTCAGGAAGAACTCGCGCGGCAGGCCGATCAGCAGACCCGCGCCGTCGCCCGAACGCCCGTCCGCGTCCACCGCCCCCCGGTGCCACACGGCCTTCAGCGCCGCAATCGCCAGATCCACGACCTCCCGCCGGGGCTGCCCGTCGATGGCAGCGACCAGCCCCACACCGCAGGCATCCCGCTCGCTTGCGGGATCATAGGCGCCCGCCTCGATCAGGGCCTGCCGGTCGTCGAGGTATTTCTGGCGATCGAAGCTCATGCCGCCACCTGCTGGCGCGCACCCAGCCACGCATGGATTTCCGCGGCGGCATCCTGCCCCTCGCGCACCGCCCACACCACCAGCGAGGTCCCACGCGAAATGTCCCCGGCCACGAACACACCCTCCAGCGTCGTCGCCCGTGTGGTGCCCGCCGACCAGACCGTGCCGTCGTCCCGCACCGCCAGATCCGGCGTCCCGAACCGGGTCTTGAGGTCCTCGGCCTCAAAGCCCAGCGCCTCGATGACCATGTCGGCGCTGCAGTCATAGGCGCTGTCGGTCAGTTCCCGGATCGAGCGTCGGCCATCGGGGCCGGGATCGGACAGGGAGGTTCGTATGGCGCGGACGGCGGTCGCCCGGCCCTCCGCGTCGTGCACCGCCTTGGGCGAGGCCAGCCAGTCGAACACCACGCCCTCTTCCTCGGCATGGGCGACCTCGCGGGCACTGCCCGGCATATTGTCCCGGTCCCGCCGATACAGGCAGGTGACCGAGGCTGCGCCCTGACGCACGGCGGTGCGGACGCAGTCCATGGCTGTATCGCCGCCGCCGATGACCACCACCGTCCGTCCGCGGGCATCGAGGGCTCCGGACTCGAACGCCGGCACCGCATCGCCCATGCCCTTGCGGTTGGACGCCGTCAGATAGTCGAGCGCGGGCACCACGCCATCGGTGCCACAGCCTGGAACGGCGAGCCTCCGCGCCGCATAGACCCCGGTCGCCAGCAGCACGGCCTGATGCCGGCCCCGCAGATCCTCGAACGACAGGTCACGGCCGATCTCGACGCCCAGTTCGAACGCCACACCGGACTCAACCAGACGGTCGATGCGCCGCTGCACCACCGGCTTTTCCAGCTTGAATCCCGGAATGCCGTACATCAACAGCCCGCCCGCGCGGTCCTGACGTTCATAGATTGTCACCGCATAGCCGAGCCCGCGCAGCCGGTCGGCGGCCGCCAGCCCCGCCGGACCCGATCCGACGATGCCGATCGACGCCTCCCGCTCCCGAACCGGCCGGATGGGCTCGATCCAGCCCTCCTTGAACGCCATATCCCCCAGCCAGCGCTCGACAGAGCCGATCGTGACCGTCTCCCAGCCCGCCCGTTCCAGCGTACAGGCCCCCTCGCACAGGCGGTCCTGCGGACAGATGCGGCCGCAGATCTCGGGCAGGGCACTGGTCGCTTCGGACGCGCGCCAGGCTTCTTCCAGCCGGCCCTCCGCCGCCAGTTTCAGCCAGTCGGGAATGGCGTTCTCGAGCGGACAGCCGCTCTGGCAGAAGGGCACGCCGCATTGGGCACACCGGCTCGACTGGGCCGCGCCACTGGCGGCCGCGAAATCAGCGTAGATTTCCTTGAAGTCGCGAACGCGGCTGTCTGCCGGCGTCTTGGGGGGCGTCCGCCGGGCGACTTCCGGGAATTTTTGGTTGCGGTGCAGCATAGACCCACCATCCTGTGCCGAGGCGCCCACGGCAAGACCGCGCGGGCATTTTTCCCCGCGCGGCCGCCTGACAATCTTTTGATCTCGGCGAATCCTGCCGACATCCGCCCCTTTGCCGGACGATTTTTTCGGTTTGCCGTCGTCGCGATCAGAAGGCGAGAGACACCATGCCGACGAACCGCTCCTCCGAAAGCGGGCCGGCCGTATCGGTATCGTGGTAGCGCATGTCGATCGAGATCAGCTTGGGGAAGGCATAGGTCAGGCCAACATTCCAGGTCGTATAGTCATCGCTGACGTCCAGCGTCTGATGCCCCACGGCGCCCGAGGCTGTCAGCGAGGGGCTGATGGCAAAGGCCGAATTGGCTTCATAGTAGAAGGCCTCATCGTCCACGCCGAAGAAGTTGGTTGTGTAATAGGTGGTGACCCCGAGATTCACCGGCCCGACATCCCGCGACGCCGCCGCCTTCAGCTCGATGTAGTCGTAGTCAGCCCCGGCAGGTTTGCCGAAATAGAGATAGAGCACCGCCCCGACGTCGACGTCGAATCCGGCAATCTGGGTGGTGTAGCCCCCGTAGATGTCGACCTCGGCATCGGTTTCGTCGCCGAAATCGACGGTGGAAGCCCACCCCCCGGCATAGAAGCCGTTGACACCGATATCGACACCGCCCTGCAGGGCGGCCCGGTCATCGGTCTGGCTGATGCCGCGAAACACATAGTCGGTCACGACACTGAGGTTATAGCTGACCTCCGGAACGGATTGGGCCCGGGCGGCCTGGGCCGTGGCGAGCAAGGCCAGGGCAGAGGCACAGGCAAACAGAGTTTTCATTCGATTATCCCCTTTGAGTGAGTTGGAAGCACGCACACGCCATCGACCGCTCGGGCACTGATCCGATCGGGCCTCCGGCAGCCGGCGTGGGAGGACGCCGACTGCCGTACTCGCTGGAACCGCCCGTCAGGACGCTTCCAGAACCTCTCCGTGAAGGTGGCCGTCGAGGCCGTCGTCTTCCTGGCTCTCGCTGACCCGCAGGCCTGTGGTGAGCTTGCAGACGACCAGGATCAGGAAGGTCACGCCTGCGCTCCAGCCGGCCGTGACGCCGAGGCCCCACAGCTGCTTCATGATGCTGGCATCGGCCCCGGCGGCATTGACGGCGGCACTGGCGAACACGCCGGTCAGAATGGCACCGGCCACGCCCCCCGCCCCGTGGATTCCGAAGGCATCGAGGCTGTCGTCATAGCGCAGCAGCTTCTTGATCCAGACCGAGGCGGCGTAGCAGACCGGTCCGGCAATCAGGCCGATGATGACGGCGCCCATCGGATCGACGAAACCCGCCGCCGGTGTAATGGCGACCAGACCGGCGATCAGGCCCGAAAGCACCCCGATCAGCGACGGCTTCCGCTTCTCGATCACCTCGACGATCTTCCAGGTCAGGGAGGCCGCCATGGCCGCCAGCAGGGTGTTCAGCAGCGCCACCGAGGCGATCGCATCCGCCGCCCAGGCCGAGCCGGCGTTGAAGCCGATCCAGCCGACCAGCAGCAGCGAGGCGCCGATCATGGTCAGCACCGGATTGTGGGCCACGATGGGGCTGACCCCATAGCCCTTGCGGGCCCCCAGGAAGACCGCGCACACCAGTCCGGCCACGCCCGAGTTGACGTGCACGACCGCCCCCCCGGCAAAGTCCAGCACCCCGGCCGATCCAAGGAACCCTCCGCCCCACACCCAGTGACAGATCGGGGCATAGACCAGCAGCGTCCACAGCCCTGTGAACAGCAGCAGGCCCGAATATTTCAGCCGCTCGGCAAAGGCCCCGGTCACCAGCGCCGGGGTTATGATGGCAAAGGTCAGCTGAAAGGCGATCCAGAGATATTCCGGCAGGGCCGGTGCCACAGCGTGGGCGGTCTCAGGGGTCACGCCCCGCAGGAACGCCGCCTCCAGACTGCCGATCACGCTGTTCACCTCGTCGCCGGAATAGGCCCCGATCGGCTGGCCCACCCCGAACGACAGGCTGTAACCCGCCGCGAACCAGGCCAGCGTCACCACAGCCGCCACGCCGAGCGACTGGGTGATGGTGGCAATCACATTCTTGCGCCGCACCATGCCGCCATAAAACAGCGCCAACCCCGGCAGCGTCATCAGCAGCACCAGAGCCGTCGACGTGAGGATCCAGCTGGCCGCCGACCCGTCCAGTTCCAGCGGCGCCTGATGCGAAAGCAGGGCCGGAGCGGCTTGCGCGGCCCCGGCGGTCATAAGTGAGATAAGCCCGCCGAACAGCAGGCCGATCGTTCGCGTGTAGCCGACACCCGATGTCAGCCCCCGGATCATGGTCGTCATCATCAGTACCCCCTGAATGCGTCAACGCAGATGCGAAGGTTTTATCGCATTTGCGAAATAGGCAAGGGGTTCGTTAACGATTCTGCGACAAATACGTGCAGCGCGTGCCCGTTATCACCGAGGCACTGTGCAAGACTCCTGCGGCAATTCATCAAATTTGGCAAACTAATTGCTCGCAGTCGCCATTGCGCACATGCACAATTTCAGAATGGCCAAGCTTGCAGCATCAACCCGTCTGGCCGGTTTCAGCCCTCAAGCGTGTCCTCAAACGCCTCGATCAGACGCTCAAGACGCCCAAGGCCGATGTCCCAGAACGCGGGATCGCGCGGATCCAGGCCGAAGGGCTTCAGCGCCGCGTCGTACGGACGCGTGCCTCCCCCGGCCAGAAGCGCGCGATACAGCGGCGTGAAGCCCGCCGGATCCTTGCGCCGCGTCTCCATCAGGGCCGCAACCAGCAGGTCTCCAAAGGCATAGGCATAAACATAGAAGGGCGAGTGCACGAAGTGGCTGACATAGGCCCACCAGTGCTCATAGCCATCGTTCAGGGTGACGGCCGGGCCGAGCGACGCCCCCATCTCCTCCAGCCAGATTTCGCCGATCCGCTCCGCGCTGACCTCGCCCCGCTGTCGCTCGTCGTGGAAGCGGGTCTCGAACCGGTGGAAGGCGATCTGGCGCACGACCGTATTCAGACCGTCCTCGATCCGCCCGGCCAGCAGGCCCTGCCGCTCGGCCTCGGGCGCCGTGTCCAGCAGCCGGTCAAAGGTCAGCCCCTCGGCAAAGATCGAGGCCGTTTCGGCCAGCGTCAGCGGCGTGTCGGCCAGCAGGCTGCCGGCCCCGGCCGCCAGCGTCTGATGCACCCCGTGACCCAGCTCATGCGCCAGCGTCAGCACATCGCGCCGCTCGCCCATCCAGTTCAGAAACACATAGGGGTGACGATCGGCCGTCACCGGATGGGCATAGGCCCCCGACTGCTTGCCCGCGCGCGGCCGGGCGTCGATCCAGTTGCGGTCAAAGAAGGTCCCGGCCCGCTCGGCAAACTCGGGCCCGAGGTCCGAGAAGCTGTCCAGCACCAGGGCCCTTCCCTGCGCCCAGTCAAACCCGCGCGGCGGCTTGGTGGTCAGGGGCGCATTCCGATCCCAGTGATTGAGCGTCTTCACGCTCAGCGCCCGGGCCTTGGCCGCATAATAGCGGTGCGACAGGCGCGGATAGGCGGCGGTCACGGCCTCGACCATGGCATCGACCGCCTCGCCGTCCACCTCATTGGCCAGGTGACGGCTGTCGGCCGGGCGTTTGAAGCCGCGCTTCCGGTCCTCCAGCGCCTTTTCGGCGGCCACCGTGTTCAGCACCAGACCCAGCGTCCGCGTCTCGGCCTTGAGCGCTTCGGTCAGCCCTTCGGCCACGGCCTTGCGGCGAGCCCCCTTCGGATCGGACAGGCCGTTCAGCGCCTCGCTGAGGGTCAGGGTATCGCGCCCGGCCTTGACCCGCAGATCCGCCAGCGTCTCGTCGAACAGGCGCGGCCACTGGGCCGACACCGGCATCTGCTCGGCCAGGAAGGTCTCAAGCTCCTCTGACAGCTCATGCGGCTTCATGGCCCGCACCCGGCGCAGCCACGGCCGCCAACGATCCGCCGGGGCATGGGCTGAAAGCGCCGCCTCGACCTCGGCCTCCTCCAGCTGATTGATCTCGAGGGTCAGCCAGACGGTCGGGGTGGAGATTTCGGTCAGCGACTGGCGCACATCGGCTTCGAACGCCTGGGCCGACGCATCATCGCGCCGGGTCGAAGCATCCAGAAACGCATAGGCGCCGACGGCGCCCAGCCGGTCTGCGGCCTGTTCATACAGCGCAATCGCCCGATCCAGCCGCTCGCCCAGCACCGCCGGCTCGGCGCGCGCCGCGACCAGCGTGCCCGCCAGCCCATTCATCTCGGCCACGGAAGCGCGGGCGGCCTCCAAATCCCGCTTCAGGCCGGGATCGTCCTTGGCGGCATAGAGGTCGGACAGATCCCACAGCGGCAGGTCGGCGGTCGGTGTCTTGAGGGGTGCGTTCATGCCCTTGTTTGTGGGGATGCCTGCCCCGGGACGCAACAGCCGAATGTCGCCAGACACCGTCGCCCGGTCGCGCCACTGTTGTCGGGTGTTCAACGAAGAGACCGCCCATGACCTACCAGATCCAGTCCCTGCCACGCAACCCATTCACGAGCTTGTTCTCCATGAGCGACGAGGAGTTGTTCGCCGTGGGCGCCCGCCGCTGGGTCGCTGACGCCCCCGGAAGGGCTCCTTGCCGCATCAGCCTCGTCGACGCCGATGCGGGAGAGCGGCTGGTGCTGCTCAACCACCAGCATATGACCGATCCCGGCACGCCCTACCGCGCCGGAGGCCCGATTTTCGTGCGCGAGGTGGCCGAAGAGGCCCGCCCGGAACCCGGCGAGGTCCCGCCCATGCTGGCCAGACGCCCCCTGTCGATCCGGGTCTATGACGCCCGCAACATGATGATCGAGGGGGAGGTCATCGAAGGCGCCGATCTGGACGCCCGGCTCACCCATTGGTTCGGAAATCGCCACACCGCTCAGGTTCACATCCATTTCGCGCCCCGCGGTTGCTATCTGGCGCGCGCTGTAAGACCCGAGACCTAGCCCCCGTTAACCCCCCGCACACCACGCCGGACAACCCGATCTTCACCGCATCCGGGGTACACCCGTCCCGAAACGAGCCAGTCCGGGGCCTGCCCCGAGACCGGCCGACGGTGATGATAAAGGGGTGCCCCATGGCCAAGACCGTTCTGGTCGTCGATGACGATCCGACCCAGCGCCGCCTGGTCCAGGCGGTTCTGGAGCGCGAGGGCTTTGCCGTCGCCCAGGCCGAGAACGGCGGC
>JAHJYN010000154.1 GCA_018826885.1 Alphaproteobacteria bacterium
CGGCCCTCAGCTTCCCCAATCTGTTCCGGCGCATCTTTGCCGAGGGGGCCTTTGCCGCCGCCTTCGTGCCCGCCTATGCTCGCACGCTCGAGACCGAGGGCCCCGAGGCCGCCGACCGCGTCGCCACCCAGGCGCTGGCCATGGTGGCCATGGTCACCGTGATCCTGACGATCGTCGCCCAGCTGGCCATGCCGTGGATCATGACGGTCATCAACGTCGGCTTCCTGAACGATCCGGCGCGCTTCAAACTGGCCGTGGTCCTGACCCAGATCACCATGCCCTATCTGCCCTGTATGGCGGTCGCCGCCCTCCTGTCGGGCGTGCTCAATGCCCGGGGCCGGTTCATCGTCTCGGGCGCCTATCCGATCCTGCTGAACCTGATCATGCTGGCCGCCGTCATCCCGGCCACCGGCGGACAGGTCGGCGCGGCCTATGCGGCATCCTGGGCGGTGCTGGCCGCCGGCGTGGCCCAGGCCGGCCTGTGCTGGTGGGCGGTGCGCAAGGCGGGAGCCGACGTCCGTCTGGCGATCCCGCGCCTGACGCCGGCGGTCAAGGCCATCATCATTACCGCCATCCCGGCCGCCATCGGAAATTCGGCAACCCAGCTGAATGTCTTCGTCTCCGGCAATCTGGCGAGTCTGGTGGACGGAGGCCGCAGCTGGCTGGCGACGGCCGATCGCCTGTACCAACTGCCGCTCGGCCTGGTCGGGGTGGCGATCGGCATTGCCCTGCTGCCGCGTCTGTCGGCGGCGGTGGCCTCCAACGACCATGAGCGGCAGAAGACCTCCATGGATCAGGCCGTGCTTCTGTCCATGGCCCTGACCCTGCCGGCCGCTGCGGCCCTGATGGGCATGCCCTATTTCCTGGTCGATGCCCTGTTCGCGCGCGGCGCCTTCCTCGACGTCGATGCCCGCGCCACGGCCGAGGCCCTGTTCCAATTCGGCTGGGGCGTGCCCGCCTTTGTTCTGATCCGCATTCTGGCCCCGGCCTTCTTTGCCCGCGGCGATACGAAAAGCCCGATGCGCTTTGCCCTGGTGTCGGTGGTTGTGAATGTGGCGCTGGCTGTCCTCCTGTTCTTCGGAGCCGATATGGGCGTGCCCGGCATCGCCGCCGCCGTCAGCGCTGCGGCCTGGTCCAATGCCGGCCTGCTGGCCCTGACCCTGTGGCGGCGCGACCACTACCGGCCGAGCCCGGCGCTGGTCTCGCGCCTGATCCGCATCGCCTTCGCCGCCGCCGGCATGGGCCTGCTGGCCGCTGCCGCCACCTGGGCGCGTCCGCATTATGAGCCCGAGATCGGCGACCTGCTGGCCAGGCTCGGCCTCGACCACGGCGCCAAGGAGCTCTCGGTCCTGCTGGTCACCGCCCTCGGCGGTCTGGCCTATGCCGTCCTCGCCCTCGCCACCCGGGCGGTGACGATCCCCGAGCTGAAGGCGCTGGTGCAGCGTGGCAATGGGGGCAAGGGCTGATGCGCACTCTTGCCCTCCCGCCCCCGCTGGGGCATGGCCCTGACCATGTCTGATACGCTTCCCGTCTATTCCGGTCCGCGCCGCATCCTCAGCGGCATCCAGGCCTCGGGTGCCCTGCACCTCGGCAACTATCTGGGGGCGCTGAAACGCTTCACCCAGCTGCAGGACGCGGGCGCTCCGTGCTTCCTGTTCGTCGCCGACCTGCACGCCATCACCGTCTGGCAGGAGCCCGACAAGCTGGCCGCCCAGACGCGCGAGATCGCTGCCGCCTATCTGGCCTCGGGCCTCGACCCGGCGCGCTCGGTGATCTTCCCGCAGTCGGCCGTCCGCGCCCATGCGGAGCTGGCCTGGGTGTTCAACTGCGTCGCCCGCCTCGGCTGGCTGGACCGCATGACCCAGTTCAAGGAGAAGTCGGGCAAGCACAAGGAGCGCGCCTCGGTCGGCCTCTATACCTATCCCGTGCTCCAGGCCGCCGACATCCTCGTCTACAAGGCCACCGAGGTCCCGACCGGCGAGGACCAGAAGCAGCACCTCGAGCTGACCCGCGACATCGCCCAGAAGTTCAACAATGATTTTGGCGTGCCGGGCTTCTTCCCCATCCCCGACCCGGTCATCCAGGGCCCGGCCCCGCGCGTGATGAGTCTGCGGGATGGTCAGACCAAGATGTCCAAATCGGACCCGTCCGACCTCAGCCGCATCAATCTGACCGACGACGCCGACACCATCGCCGCCAAGGTGCGGAAGGCCAAGACCGACCCCGAGCCCCTGCCCGAGACGATGGACGAGCTGGAAGGGCGGCCCGAGGCCAGGAACCTCGTCACCCTCTATGCCGCCCTGTCGGACCAGACGAAGGAGGCCGTGCTGGCCGAGTTCGCCGGGCAAGGCTTTGGCGCCTTCAAGCCCAAGCTGGCCGAGGTGGCGGTCGCCGCCATGGCCCCGGTCACCGCCGAAATGCGCCGCCTGATGGCCGACCCGGCCGAGATCGACCGCGTGCTGAAAGACGGCGCCGAGCGCGCCGCGGCCGTCGCCGACCCGGTCGTCGACGAGGTCAAACGGATCGTAGGCTTCTGGAGGGCCTGAGATGAGCACCCACACCGCCACCGTCGACTGGTCGCGCGGCGATCAATCGTTCACCGACGGGGTCTATTCCCGCGGTCACGAGTGGCGGTTTGACGGGGGTGCGGTGGTGCGCGGCTCGTCCGCCCCGCCGGTGCCCGGCTCGGACCCGGCCGCCGTGGATCCGGAAGAGGCGCTGGTGGCGGCGGTCTCGGCCTGCCACATGCTGTTCTTCCTCGCCTATGCCGCCAAGGCGGGCCTGACGGTCGATCGCTACACCGACGCGGCCGTGGCCGATATGGGCCGGGACGACCGGGGCAAGGTCTCGATCACCCGCGTGACCCTGCGCCCCGACATCCGCTGGGGCGGCGAGGCGCCCGCGGCCGAGGTACTGGACGACCTGCACCACCGGGCGCACGAGGCCTGCTATCTCGCCAACTCCATCCGGGGCGAGGTGGTCGTCGAGCCGGTCTAGGCGGACGGCGCGAGGTCCGTCAGCAGGGCCGTGAACCGCCGGATCGCCTCGCGGGTCAGCTCCGGGTCGTGGCGCATCGGCGGCGCGCTCATCGGCTCGTCAAAGGAATGCGTGCCCTCGGCGATCCAGGTCTCGACCTCGACGCCGCAGTTGCGGACCATGCCGTGGACCCGCTCGGCGTTGCGGACCGTGGTCAGGTGGTCGGTCCGGGCGATCACCCCGATGGTCCGGGGACAGTGCCGCCAGGGCTTCATCCGGTTGGCGGCCAGAAGGCCGACGTAGGGATAGGCCAGCCAGGCGCCCTTCACCCCGGCGAGGTCACAGGCGGCCGGGTCCGACAGGCCCAGCGCCCCGGGCCGGGGATCGGCGCTCATCGCCTCCATAATGCCCCAGCCGCCGTGGCTCCATCCGGCCAGGCACAAGCGGCCGGCGTCGACCTCGGGCTTGCGCGACAGGCCGTCGATCGTGGCCAGTACATCCCCGCCCCGGGCATGCCCGCGGAAATGCAAGCCGGTGCAGACCGTGGCCATGGCGAAGGTCCGGCTCCACCCCCGGGCCGCGAAGGAATCAATGATGTACGCCCGCCAGCCCGCCGCCTTGGCTGCCTCGGCATAGAGGGGCAGGTGATCCCGGATTCCACCGCACCCGTGGAACAGCAGCACCGCCGGACGCGGCCGGTCGTCGTCCGGCCCAACCTCAGTGACCTGCGGCTCCAGCCGGGCCCAGCGTTCAGCAAGCGTGTCCATTGACTATCAGTGCCTGAAGACACGGACCCCCGTAAAGGCCATGGCGATGCCCTTGTCGTCGGCGGCGGCGATCACCTCGGCGTCGCGGATCGACCCGCCCGGCTGGATGACCGAGGTGGCCCCGGCGGCGACCGCTTCCAGCAGGCCGTCGGCAAAGGGGAAGAAGGCCTCGGAGGCACAGGCCGACCCCTCGGCCAGCGAGGGCAGGCCCTGGGCCTCTCCGGCCTCGCGGGCGCGGATGGCGGCGATGCGGGCGCTGTCGCGCCGGTTCATCTGGCCCGCGCCGATTCCCGCCGTCTGGCCGTCCTTCGCATAGACGATGGCGTTCGACTTGACGTGCTTGGCCACGGTGAAGGCGAACAGCATGTCCCGCACCTCGGCGTCGGTTGGCTGGCGCTTCGTGACAATGGTCAGGTCGGCGGGCGTGATCCGCGCCAGATCGCGCGACTGGACGAGGAAGCCCCCGGCGACCGAGCGGAACACCGAGCCAGCCTGCATGGGATCGGGCAGGCCGTCGGTCAGCAGCAGGCGCAGGTTCTTCTTGGCCGCAAAGACCGCCATGGCCTCTTCATCGGCGCCGGGGGCGATGACGACCTCGGTGAAGATGTCGGTGATCAGCCGGGCGTCGGCCGCGGTCAGCGGCCGGTTGACCGCCACCACCCCGCCGAAGGCCGAGACCGCGTCGCAGGCCAGGGCCCGCTGATAGGCGCCCGACAGGTCGCTGCCAACGGCGACACCACAGGGGTTGGCGTGCTTGACGATGACGCAGGCGGGCTCGGCGAACTCGGCCACCAGCTCATAGGCCGCGTCGGCGTCGGCGATGTTGTTGTAGCCCAGCGCCTTGCCCTGCAGCTGGCGGGCATTCGCGACGCCGGGCCGGCGATCGGCGGTGCGATAGAAGGCGCCGGACTGATGCGGGTTCTCGCCATAGCGGAGGGTCTGGGCCAGCGTACCGGCGATGGCCTTGCGGACCGGCGCGGCATCCTCGACGCGGGCCGCGAACCAGCCGCTGACGGCGGCGTCATAGGCGGCGGTGCGGGCAAAGGCGCGGGCGGCCAGCTGCTTGCGCAGGGCCAGCGACGTCGTGCCGTCGGCCTTCAGGGCGGCGATCACCTGATCCATGGCCTCACGGTCGACGCAGACGGCGACGTGGCCGTGGTTTTTGGCTGCCGAGCGGATCATGGCGGGGCCGCCGATGTCGATATTCTCGATGCAGGCCTCGAAGCCAGCACCGGACTCAACAGTGGATTCGAAGGGATAGAGGTCGATCCAGGCGATATCGATGGGACCGATGCCGTGCTCGGCCATCGCCGCTGCGTGGGCGGGCGCGTTGCGGACCCCCAGCAGGCCCCCGTGCACCACCGGATGCAGCGTCTTGACCCGTCCATCCATCATTTCCGGGAAGCCGGTCAGGTCCGCGACGTCTCGGACCGGCAGGCCTGCCGCGTCGATCGCCGCCCGCGTCCCGCCCGTGGACACCAGCTCCACCCCGAGGTCGTGAAGCGCCCGGGCGACCTCTTCCAGGCCGGACTTGTCCGAAAGGGAGATCAGGGCGCGGACTGGACGCAGGGCATCCGGGGCGGGAGGAAAGTCGGGAGCAGCGGGCATGAGCGAGGCTCTGTCTGGAGGGCGCGGGGAGGCGGCGGAACTGGCCGCGCGTCTAGCACCGCCCGCACGCCCGCGCAAAACCGGCCCGAGCCCTAGTCCGGATCATCCTCGGCCAGCTGGCGCATCTCTTCGGCCACGGCTTCAGGGCGGGGGGCCGTCGCTGCATTGCGCGTGTCCTGACGACGCGACAGGGACCAACTCTTGTCCTCAACGAAGGCCTGACCGTCAAAGGCGAGCACGGTCACGGTGATGGTCTCGTCGTCCCACTCGATGCGGTTGATACTGGGGGGCACACCCCTCAAGCGATGGGACAGGGTTCCGCAACCGACGGCATAGGACCGGTGATCGCCCAGCTGGATCGGCAGGGCGAAGGGCACATGGACATGCCCGCTCAGCACCAGATCAACCCCCGCGTCCGCGAACAGCTCTGCCGCCCGCCGCCCGCGCTTCACATCGCCGGTGACGGGGGCGCCGTCCATCTCGATCAGCGGGTGATGCACAGCCACGATCCGGAGCGCGCCCGCCGGCGCGCGGGACAGGGCGTCGGCGGCGCGGGCCGTCTGGTCGAGGTCAATGACCCCCTTGGACCAGTTCAGCCGGGCCTGCCAGCCGCGCGCCGTGGTGATGCCGCGCACCATGAGGGCCGTGTCGCTGAGGCGCGCGCTGAACTGATGGTCATGCGCCGGGTGACCGACCGCCGCCTCGAAGGCCGTCCAGGGGTGAAAGACGCGGGCGATCACGTCCCAATAGGGCACATCGTGATTGCCGACCGTGACGAACACGGGCGTGGGCAGGCTGTCGATCCAGCGGGCCGCCGCGAGGAATTCGGCGCGGGCCCCCACCTGGGTGATATCGCCGGTGATCAGGGTCAGGTCCGGCCGCATGTCGTGCAGCAGGTCGTGAGCGGCGGCGACCGCCTCGGGAATTTCGCAGCCGAAATGGATGTCCGATATCTGGATGATCCGTCCCACTAGACGCCCGCCTCCGCCTCGGCTTGCGGCTCGGGGGCGGGGGCGAGGGCGCGAAAGGCCACGGCGTCGAAGATGACCTCGGCCTCGGAGTCCAGGAGGGTCGGTTCGCCGTCGATCACGGCCGGTATGCGCGACCGGGCCGAGACGCTGGCATAGCGGGTCGTGCGGGTCCGGACCGCCGGGTCATGCCGCCAGTCGTCGAACAGGGCGTGGGCCGCCAGCCGGAAGGCCTCGGCCGCTCCGGTGGTGTTCATGGCGGCGGCTTCCAGCCCCCCGCCGGCGTCGACGGCGCGGGAAATCGTGGGGCTGATCAGCACCAGGGCCTCGGTCCGGGACGGGTGCTCACCAACGAGGGTGTAGCGCAGCCGCCCGCTGAAGGCCCGGCGCAGCGCCCTCAGGCCATACAGCCACGCCAGGCGCAGCCGGCCGGTGCGGACGGCCTCGCGGGCCGGGGCCCAGAGTGCGGGTGCGCCCAGAATGGCGGCGCAGAAGAAGGGCCGCGAGTCGGTCGCGTCCACAACCCGCCCGCCGGCCACGGCGACCTCGGTGCCGGTTTCGAGCGCCCGGCGCAGGGCCTCCTTCCAGTCACCCGTGCCGTAGAGCGCCTTGGGCAGCATATTCATCGTGCCCCCCGGCAGGGGCGCCACCAGCGGCCCCTTGGGCCCGGCTCGGGCGGCGATCGTCCCGGCCGTGCCGTCACCCGCCAGCACGAAGAGCGCGTCGGCCTTCGCATCGAAGGCGGCGTCGAGCTGCTCGTCGAAGTCATCCGGCGCAAGGGCCACCACGGTCGCCGTGACGGGATAATCGGCCAGTATGGCCTCGACCTCGGCCACGGCATTGGCCCCGACGCCCCCGGACAGGGGGTTGACGAGAACGACAATGGTGTCGAGCGGCACAGCTGTCGTCAGCGTGCGCCCGGGCGACGACTCGTCTACGGTCAAGGTTTCAGCCATGGGCGGTCAACGTGTTGACTGGCCAAGGCGTTCCACCCGATTGCACAGCCTGTGACCCCTCAGGGGTTGGCGAGCTCTTCAGCCGTCTTTTCGGCGCCGGCCTCAAGGGCATCACCGGTCTTTTCGGCCAGGTTGCCGGCATCGTCCGCCACCGCCTCGGCCGCCTCCGGAGCCTGGCCGACCAGCCCTTTTGCGCCGTCGACACCCTTGGTGATCCAGCTGTCGAGTACAGCCCCGCCCTCGGCGAGCGACTGTTCCTTGATGCCGAGGGCCGCCGTGAGGGCCCCGAACACGGCAAGAAGGGTGACGATCAGGCCGACAATGCCCGACAGGCCCCCGCCCGACCGGCGGCTTTTGCGGGCCCAGACAGGACCGGTGTGGCCATCGTCGGCCATGCGAGTAATCTGGTTGAAACGCATACGCTAAACCCCCTACGTTCGGGAGTACCGGTGGCACAGACGCCCCCCGGCCCCGTCTCCCGGACCCTAATGCAGTCTTGATCCAAGATATAGCCGAGGAACCGGGACAGTAATCCAGCGTTCTCACCTCGGGGGCGAACCGAAGGGAAAAGGGATTGACGATGAAGAAGGTATTTTTGGCCGTTGCGGCTGCAGGTCTGCTGACCTCGGCCTGTGCCAGTGATCCGTATGGCAGTGGCTATGGCGGCCCCAATGAAACCGTCCGCCAGGGCGCTGCCGGCGCCGCGATCGGCGCCGTGGCCGGTGCCATTATCGGCAACAATGTGGGTGACGGCAGTGCCGGAACCGGTGCAGCCATCGGCGCCGTTGTCGGCGGCGCGGCCGGGGCCATCCGCGGCTCTCGCCAGGACCGCGCCAACCAGCGTCGCAACTATGACCAGCAGCGCGGCGCCTACTACTACTGCTATCCGGAAGGTGACTGCTATTGGGAAGACGGCACGCGCCGGAACCCGCCGCGGTACTGATCCCGGTGAGATAATCTGATGAGACAGGCGGCCTTTCCATGCGGGAGGGCCGCCTTTTTCTGTTAGGGTGGAGCCCTGTCCGGGTGGGAGCTGATCATGTCATCGATGTCGACACTGCGTTTTATGGCTGTGGCGGGGGCGGCGGCCCTTGTGCTGACGGGCTGCGAGAGTACGGGCCTGTTCCGGGACCGGAGCGATCTCGTCTCGACGCCGACGACCTGCACGACCCACCGGTTCGACATCTATTTTGCGGAGGGTCAGGCGCAGCTGACCGATCCGGCCCATCAGGCGATCCGCATGGCCACCGAGCAGTTGAAGGACTGCGACATCCGCAAGGTGCAGGTGATTGGCCTCGCCTCGGCCACGGGGTCGTCGGCGGCCAACCAGACCCTGTCGGAGCGGCGGGCCATTGCGGTCACCGAGGCGCTTGAAGCCGCGGGCTGGCCCTTGCCGGCCTTCGAGATCGCCGTCGAGGGGGATACGGGCGCGGTCACCGCCGACGGTCGGGCCGAGCCCCTGCGCCGCCGGACCGAAGTCGTCGTGGACGCCGCGCCCCGGCGATAGCCGCGACCTGCCGTCGCACAGCGGCCCGGGGCGTGACCTGTCGACCGTTCCCTGTCTAGGGTACGGCGCGATCGACTGATGACGAGGACCCGGGTGACGAGACTGCGGCGACCGACTTCTCTTGTGGCCTCCCTGTTCGCGGTCCTGATCGCGGGCTGGCTGGCGCTGGCGGCCGTACCGGTCCCGGCGCAGGAGGCCTCGCCGACCGTCGGACCGGCCTCGAC
This sequence comes from Alphaproteobacteria bacterium, assembly GCA_018826885.1. GTDB lineage: Bacteria > Pseudomonadota > Alphaproteobacteria > Caulobacterales > Caulobacteraceae > Brevundimonas. The sequence goes on from JAHJYN010000154.1 coordinate 9,007, forward strand.
CGAGCGGATCACGGCCGAACTGGTCTCCATGACGGCGAGCGCGACGCCCGGGTCGACGCTGATCCTGGCCGTCCGTCAGGACATCGAGGCCGACTGGCACACCTATTGGCGCAATCCCGGGGATTCCGGCGGGGCCACCACCCTCGACTGGGCCCTGCCGGAAGGCTGGGAGGCCGGAGACATCGTCTGGCCCCTGCCGGAGCGCCAGCCGCTGTCGGGGCTGATGAACTACGGCTATTCGGATGTCGTCTATCTGCCGGTGCCGATCACCGTGCCCGCCGAAGCCGCGCCGGGCGAGATGCTGAACCTGTCGGTCACGGCCCTGTTTCTGGTGTGCAGCGCCGAGATGTGCGTCCCGGACGAGCTGACGCTGGGCCTGCGCCTGCCGGTCGGGGCGGCGGACCAGACCCCGCTGGAGACCCGCCACGCCACCGCCATTCAGGCGGTACTGGAATCCTCGCCCCGGCCCGCCGGCCTGACCGCGCGGATCGCGCGCGCTGACGACGGCGGCCTGACGCTGGCCGTCACGGGCGAGGCTGTTCAGGGACCGGACGGCCCCGGGCCCGTCTATTTCTTTCCGTTCGAGGGCGGGATCATCGACCATGCCGCGCCCCAGACCGGCACATGGGGCCCTGACGGGCTGAGCCTCGACCTGGCCCCCGGCGGCAAGGTGCGCGCCGGCGGGCTGACCGGGCCGGTGGGCGGGGTCATCACCACCGCACAGGGCGCCTTCGAGATCGTCGCCGAGCCCGGCCCTCTGCCCGACGGGATCAGTGGTGGCGGCACCCTGCGGACGGACGATGCCGCCGCTCCCGCCGGGTTCGACCCCTCGGCCCTGATCCAGGCGGCGCTGCTGGCGCTGGTCGGGGGGCTGATCCTGAACCTGATGCCCTGTGTGTTCCCGATCCTGGCGATGAAGGCGGCGGCGCTGGCCCGGGCGGCACACGCCCCGCAGGAGGCGCGCCGCGACGGCCTGATGTTCCTCGCCGGGGTGCTGGTGACCTTCCTGTTGCTGGCCGGACTGATGCTGGGCCTGCGGGCGGCGGGCGAGGCGGTCGGCTGGGGCTTTCAGCTGCAGAGCCCGGTCGTGGTATTGGCGCTGGCGCTGCTGACGCTGGCGGTCGGGCTGAACCTGTCGGGCGTCTATCACATCGGCCAGTCCCTGCAGGGGCTGGGCGCGGCGCGGCTGTCGCGCCTGCCGGGCGGCACGGGGGCCTTCTTCACCGGCGTGCTGGCGGTGGCCGTGGCCGCGCCCTGCACCGCGCCCTTCATGGCAGCCGCGCTGGGCGCCGCGCTGGTCATGCCGTGGGCGTCGGCCCTGATCGTCTTTCTGATGCTGGGGCTGGGGCTGGCCCTGCCGTTCGTCCTTGTGGCCTTCAGCCCGGCCCTGCTGGCCCGCCTGCCCCGACCGGGGCCGTGGATGGACCGGATGAAGGGCCTGCTGGCCTTTCCCATGTATGCGACCGCCCTGTGGCTGGCGTGGGTGGCGGCCCGGCAGGCGGGCAGTGAGGTGCTGGCGCTGGGGTTGATCGCCGGACTGATGCTGGCCCTTGTCCTTTGGCTTTGGGGCGTGCGGCAGGCGGGCGGCGGGCGCTGGACGCTGATCCTCGGCGCGCTGTCGGGGGTTGCCATAGTCGCGGCGCTGGTGCTCGTCGCCCGGATCGAGCCGGTCACGCCGACCGAGGCCACCGCGTCGGCAGATGCTGGACCGCAGGCCGGGGTGTGGACCGCCGAGGCGGTTGCGGCCGCACAGGCCGAGGGGCGTCCGGTGCTGGTCAATTTCACCGCCGACTGGTGTGTGACCTGCAAGATCAACGAGCGGGTGGCGCTGTCGTCCGGTCAGGTCCGCGACGCGCTGGAGGAGACAAACGCCGTCTATCTGGTCGGCGACTGGACGGTCCGCGACCCGGCCATCACCCGCGAACTGGAGCGCCACGGACGGTCGGGCGTTCCGCTGTATCTGCTGTATGCGCCGGGCAGCGACGCGCCCCGCGTCCTGCCGCAACTGTTGACGCCGGGACTGGTCGCCGAGGCGATCCGCGAGGCCGGTTCATGAAGTTTTGATTTTCTGCCCACCCTGACGGAGAGACTGCGATGATCATCCGACTGCTGGCCACCGGCGCCGCTCTGGCCCTCCTGGCCGCCTGTAGCCCCGCCACCGAGGCGCCCGACACCGGGTCCACCGAGACCGCCGAAGCGTCGGCGGCTGACATGGCCCCGGCCTTTACCCTGGTCGATGCCGAGGGGGTGGAACGCAGCCTGGCCGATTTCCGCGGCAAGACGGTCGTTCTGGAATGGACCAATGAGGGCTGTCCCTATGTCCAGAAACACTATGAGGCCGGCGCCATGCAGGCCCTGCAGCGCGAGGCGACCGGGGACGGCGTGGTGTGGCTGACCATCATTTCCTCGGCGCCCGGCCAGCAGGGCTATGTCGAGGGGGATGCCGCCCGGGAATGGCAGTCGCGCAACAATGCCGCCGCCACCCATCTGCTGCTGGACCCCGAAGGCACGGTCGGCCGTCTGTATGATGCCAAGACCACGCCGGACATGCGGATCATCGATCCGGAAGGGCGGCTGATGTTTGTCGGCGGTATCGATGACCGCCCGACCAACAAGATCGAGGATCTGGAAGGGGCCAACAACTATGTGAAGGCGGCGCTGACGGACATGGAGGCCGGACGTCCGGTCGCGACGCCGTTCGCCACCCCCTATGGCTGTTCGATCAAATATGCGGACGAGCTCGAGGGGGCGTAGGGACCCCTACTCCGGGAAGGTTTGGGCCGGGCTGGTGATGACGGCGATGTTGTCGTCGAACAGATGCACCAGTTCGGCCAGGGCCAGGTCGCGGGCACCGGCGGTGTCCGCGGCTTCCATATCGGCCAGACGGACCGGCAGGTCCTCGGACAGGCCGCGCAGGATGCAGGTCATGTCGCCCTCGCTCTCACGCGACTTGAGGATCAGATGGCCCTGCAGGTTCAGCTCGCCCAGAGCCGTGGCCTCGGTGCGGAAGGTCAGCCATTCGCTGCCGGTCAGGAAACCGGGCGCGTGCACGGCGCCGGACGCGGCCCAGCCCTCGGCTACGCCCTTGAGGCGGCTGGACCGGGAGACGATGTCGATGAACAGGGGCTCGGCGGCCAGACCGGTCAGGTCTGCGGGCACGGTGGCCGGATCGACCGAGGCGGCCAGCGCCACATCGGGGTTGGTGAGCAGGAGGGCGGTCGCGAGGGCCAGTCCACAGGACATGGGAACCTTTCCGGGCGCCAGAACGCCCTTGGATGACATCAATCGTCGGGTCGTTTCCCGAATCGGGGCGACCTGGGGATTGCACCGGTTTACGCCCCAGCCGTAAACGAGCCCTTGACGCCCACCCCCCGATCCGGAGTCGCCCATGTCTATCGCCCTGCCCGCTACCGACCCGAAACGCCGGGCTGAGGCCTGGGCCCGGTTTGATGCGGTCGCCGCCCGGGAGGGCGATGTCCGGATCGAGACCCTGTTCGATCAGGAGGCCGGGCGGGTCGAGCGGCTGACGCTGGCGGTGGCGGGCCTGACCCTCGACCTGTCGAAACAGGCCTTTACCGCAGAGGGGCTGCATGCCTGTCTGGCGCTGGCCGAGGCCTGTGACGTCGGCGACTGGAAGCGGGCCCTGTTCAACGGGGCCGCCGTCAATGCCACCGAGGGCCGGGCGGTGCTGCACCCGGCGCTGCGGGCCCCGGACGGCGCGCATTTCGAGGCGCTGGGCGAGCCGGTCTCGCGCGAGGTGGAACAGGTGCGCGAGCAGATGGTCGCCTATGCGGAGGCGATCCGCGGCGGTGAAGCGGTCGGCGCGACGGGCGAACGGTTCCGGGCGGTGGTCCATGTCGGTATCGGCGGCTCGGATCTGGGACCGCGTCTGGTGTGGGATGCGCTGAGGCCGCTGGATCCCGCCATTGATGTCCGATTTGTCGCCAATATTGATCCGCAGGAAATGGCCGAGGAGCTGACGGGGCTGGACCCCGCCTCGACGCTGGTGATCGTGGTCTCCAAGACCTTCACCACCCAGGAGACCCTGACCAATGCCGCCCTCGCGCGCGACTGGCTGGCGGCGGCCCTGCCGGAAGAGGGCTTGCGGCGCCATCTGGTCGGTGTGTCAGCGGCGCCCGACAAGGCCGAGGAATTTGGCTGTGGTCGGGTGTTCGGATTCTCCGACTGGGTCGGCGGGCGCTATTCCCTGTGGTCGGCGGTCAGCCTGTCGTGCGTGATCGGTCTGGGCGGCGAGGTCTTTCGCGACCTGCTGGCCGGAGCCAGCGAGATGGACCGGCACTTTCTCGAGACGCCGCTGGCCTATAATGCGCCGGTGCTGATGGCCTTGGCCCAGGTCTATAATATCGAGGGGCTGAAGCGGCGGGCACGCACGGTTGCGCCCTATGCCCACGGGCTGAGGCGGTTGGCGGCCTTCCTGCAGCAGCTGGAGATGGAGTCGAACGGCAAGCGGGTGACCCGCGACGGGTCGCCGGCGACGCGCGGCACCGGGCCGGTGGTGTTCGGAGAGCCCGGCACCAACGGCCAGCACGCCTTTTTCCAGCAGCTGCATCAGGGACCCGAGGTGGTGCCGGCCGAATTCGTCGTGGTGCGCCAGACGATGGAGGGCCGGGACGGCGCGCCGCTGTGGTCGAATGCGGTGGCCCAGTCGGAAGCCCTGATGCGCGGTCGGTCGGCCGAGGCGGCGCTGGCCGACATGATCGACCAGGGGATGGACCGGGCCGAGGCCGAGCGGCTGGCGCCGCACAGGGCGTTTCCGGGCAACCGGCCCTCGACCACGATCCTGATGGACCGGTTGACGCCGCAGGCGCTGGGCGCGCTGCTGGCCCTTTATGAGCACAAGACCTTCGTCGAGGGTGTGATCTGGGACATCAACAGCTTTGACCAGTGGGGCGTGGAACTGGGCAAGGTGCTGGCGAAGCGGGTGCTGGGGGCGGCGCACGAAAAACGGGCCCCAGCAAGCTGGGACCCGTCCACGCGGTCATTGTTTGAGCGGCTGGTTTAAGGCTTACCAGCGACGATCGTAGCGGTAGTCGCGACGGTCATCCCGGCGGTCATCGCGGTAATCCCGGCGATCATCACGGCGGTCGTAGCGGCGATCCCGTCGATCATCGCGGCGATCGTACCGCTGGTCGCGACGGTCATTGCCATAGTAGCGGGGATCGCGGCTGTTGATGCCGTGCTCGCGTTCCCAGTGGCCCTGGTTCCGGTAGCAGCGGCCACCGCGATAATAGCCGCAGTCGTCGCCCCGGTTGGCGGTCGCGCCGATGGCGGCCCCGGCGACGGCACCGCCGAGGATGTATTCACCGTCACCATTGCCGATGATGGCACCGGCGACGGCCCCCACCGCAGCGCCGAGCAGGACGTCTTCACCGCTGGAAGAGCGGTCGCGGTCCGGATAGCGGTCATAGCGATAGTTTTGGGCAGACGCCGGGTTGGCGACCATCAGGCCCAGCGCCAGTACGCCGGCGGTCAGGGCGCCGGTCACGGCGGTGCGTTGGGCGGTGTCGGCAGTCAGGGTGCGGGTCTGGATACGGGTCATGAGGCCGTCCTTTCGTGGAGGGTCGGTGAAGACTATGGACCGAGACTGACGGCTGGAGCCTGAACCCTGCGGGAGGGGGCTGTTCATCCCGCGTTCATCCGGGTGCGTCTGCCCTGTCCGGACTTGTCTCAGAACGGCATTCAGCGCAGGTTGGCGCGTCATGTCCTCTCAGCCGTCCCGCCCCGATCTGTCGCTGCCCCGTCTGGCCGTTCGGGTGCTGTCGGCCTGTGTGGCGCTGACGGGCGCGCTGATGATCGCCGGGACCGCCCTCGCCCAGGACGCGCCGCCACCCCCGCCGCCACCACCTCCACCGCCCCCGACAGCCGGGCCAACGGATGTGCGGATCTCCAGCCCCGACGCCGAGGCCCGCGAGCGGCTGCAGGCCGCCGTCGCCGCGCGCGAGGCCGGGGATGTGGCCGGGGCGGAGGCTGCCTTTGTCGAGGCCGCAGCGGCGTTCGCCCAGACCGGCAAGGTCGAGGAGGCCTCCGCCGCCTGGGTCGAGGTGGCGCGCCTGCGTCTGGCGACCGACCGGACGGAGGAGGCGGGTCAGGCCCTGGCCACCGCGGTCGCCGTCATCGAAGCGGCGCGCGGCCCGGCGGACCCGGCCCTGGTCGCACCGCTGCAGATACAGGGGCGGCTGTTCTACATTCAGGGGCGCTATGAGGCGGCGCTGGTCAATATCGCCCGGGCCCGGGCCCTGCTGGCGGACGGCGCGGAGACGGCGACGGTCGCGGAACTGCTGTTCGAGGAGGGCCGGGCGCTGGATGCGCTGGGCCGGTTCGCCGAGGCCGAGAGCGCCGCGCGGGTGGGGCTGGGCCTGAGGCTGGACCTGCTGGGGCCCGACGACCCGCTGACCGCCGACACGATGAACCAGCTGGCCAATGCCCTGATGGCCCAGGGGCGGTTCGCCGAGGCCGA
>JAHJYN010000155.1 GCA_018826885.1 Alphaproteobacteria bacterium
CGGATCGTATGAATGGGGCTCTCGAAGCGCGCGACGCGATGCGACGCGCAAACTTCGTAGGCGTTTCGGGGAGGAAACGTCCGCTCCTAGACGAGCGAAAGAAGCCCGCCGCGATGTATCCCCCGCGGCGGGCTTTTTCGTGCCTGACGCTCATCCTCGCCCGCTTGTTCTGCCCATGAAAAAGGGGCCGCCCTTCCGAACGGCCCCTCCTTCATTTCGTCGTCGCGCGGCCTACCAGAGGCGGACGCGTTCTTCCGGGGTCAGATAGTACTTCTGGCCGGGCTGGACGTCGAAGGCTTCATACCAGGCGTCCAGATTGCGGATCGGCCCCACCACCCGGAACTCGGCCGGCGAGTGCGGGCCCGTGGCGATCTGGTTCCGCAGCGCTTCGTCGCGGTATTTGGTGTTCCAGACCTGGGCCCAGCCGAGGAAGACGCGCTGGGTGCCCGTAACGCCGTCCAGAACCGGTGCTTCCGCGCCGTCCAGCGAGGCCAGATAGCCCTCCAGGCCCAGGGTGACGCCGGCCAGATCGCCGATGTTCTCGCCCATGCTCAGCGCCGGACGGATCGGATAGCCCGGCAGCGGCTCATAGGTCGCATACTGGCTGCCCAGCATGTCGGCCCGGACCTCGAAGCGAGCCGCATCTTCGGCCGTCCACCAGTCACGCAGCACGCCGTCGCCGTCGGACTTGCGGCCCTGGTCGTCGAAGCCGTGACCGATCTCATGGCCGATCACGCCGCCGATGGCGCCGTAGTTGACCGCCGGGTCTGCGGTCGGATCGAAGAAGGGCGGCTGCAGGATGGCGGCCGGGAAAACGATCTCGTTCTTGGTCGAGTTGTAATAGGCATTGACCGTCTGCGGGGTCATGCCCCACTCGTCGCGATCGACCGGGCCATCCATACGGCCCAGCTGATATTCCCAGCGGAACACGCCGGCGCGCTCGACATTGCCGACCAGATCATCGGCCCGCACCTCGAGCGCGGAATAGTCGCGCCACTTGTCCGGATAGCCGATCTTCACCGTGAAATTGTCGAGCTTGTAGAGGGCCTGTTCCTTGGTCTCGGCGCCCATCCAGTCCAGCTGCTGAATCCGCGCGGCCAGGGCCACGCGCAGGTTGGCGACCAGCTCTTCCATCATCGCCTTGGACTCGGCGGGGAAATATTCGGCCACGTACAGACGGCCAAAGGCCTCGCCCATGACGCCTTCCGAGAAGCTGACGGCGCGCTTGTCGCGGGCCCGCTGTTCCGGCTGGCCCGACAGGTCGCGGCCGCGGAACTCCCACTGGGCGTCCGAGAAGCGCTGCGACATATAGGGGGCCATGTCGTCGGCGGTGTGGAAGGCCTGCCAGGCCTGCAGCAGCGGCAGGGGCGTCTCGGCATAGATGGCGGCGATCTTGGGCAGGGCGGTGTCCTGACGCACGACGATCGTCTCGATGCCGCCGAGGCTCATGGCCTCCAGATAGGCCGACCAGTTGAAGCCGGGCGCCTGGGCCGCCAGCTCGGCCGGGGTGAAGGGGTTGTAGGTCTCGTCGCGGTTGCGGTTCTCTTCCGGGGTCCAGTGGGCCTCGGCGATCCGCGTCTCCAGCGCCACGATCTGGGCAGCCGTTTCAGCCGGGTTGTCCCAGCCGATCATGGTCAGCATGCGTTCGACATAGGCCAGGTAGAGGGCCTTCTTGTCGGCCAGACGCTCTTCCAGATAGTAGCCGCGGTTCGGCAGGCCGAGGCCGCCCTGGCTGGCATAGGTGATGTAGCGATCGGGGTTCCGGGCATCGTCACCGATCCCGACGCCGAAGAAGGACGAGCCGAAACGGCCCTGGGTGCCGCCCATATAGACCGCCATGGCGTCGTGGCTGTCGATGGCGCGGATGTCGGCCAGATAGGGCTGCAGCGGCTGGTCATCCAGCGCCTCGATCCGGTCGGTGTCCATATAGGACCGGTAGAGGTCGGCGATCTTCAGCTCGTCCGTGCCGGCGGCCAGGTCGGTGCTGCCGACCAGCTCGTCGATCATGACCTTCAGGCGATTGTCCGACAGCTCGCGCAGGATGGCGAACGATCCGTACGAGGTCCGGTCCGACGGAATGACCAGCCGGTCAAAGGCCAGACCGTTGGCATAGCGGAAGAAGTCATCGCCCGGCGCCACCGACAGGTCGCGGCCGGCCAGGTCAAAGCCCCAGGTCCCGAACTTCGGCGCCTCGGTGCCCTGCCAGCCCGAGCCGGCGGGGTCCTGATCGGCCGTCGGGAACAGCGAGAAGACGGTGCAGGACTCGTTCAGGCACTCGTGCGCGTGACCGTCGTCAAAGGTGTGCATCTGCTGGGCGAAGGTCGCCGTGGCGGGCAGCATCAGGGCGCCGACAGCGGCACCGATCAGAAGGCGTTTCATTCTTGAACCTCTTGTGGATTGACGCAGCAGGGCCACGCCCGGAAATTTCCAGTTCCGGACCCTAGTCCGCTGTGGCCCGGATTCTCCTTAAAAAAAATTCATGATCGGTAGCAGAGATCGGAAACCACGGCTGTTCCGCCGTACCGCACTGCAGTATGCACAGGCATGGCTTCACCCCACGGCGACGGCTCGGAATACAAGGACCTGCTGGTCTTTCTGGCGGCGGCCGGTGTGGTCGTGCCCCTGTTCAACCGGATCAAGATCAGCCCGGTGCTGGGCTTTCTGGCCGCCGGCGTACTGCTGGGGCCGGACGGGCTGGGCCGGTTCGCCGATGACGCGCCCTGGCTGGCCTGGCTGGGCTGGCTGACGCTCGAGGATCGCGACCAGATCGCCCAGCTGTCCGAACTGGGCGTCGCCTTCCTCCTGTTCATGATCGGACTGGAGCTGTCGTGGGAGCGGCTCAAGTCGATGCGTCGGCTGGTGTTCGGTCTGGGGCTCAGCCAGATCGCCCTGGCCACCGCCGTGATCGCCGCCGGCTTCATGCTGACCGGCCAGACCTTCGTCTCGGCTATGGTGCTGGGCATGGGTCTCGCCCTGTCCTCGACCGCCGTGGTCATGCCGGTCTTGGCCGAGCGCAAGCGGCTGCACGGCACCGCCGGGCGCGCCACCTTCTCCATCCTGCTGGCCCAGGACATGGCGGTGGCACCGATCCTGATCACCGTCACCGTCCTCGCCACCCTCGCCCAGAGCGGCGGCGACCTGAACCCGGCCGTGCTGGGCGCGGCCCTGCTGACGCTCGCCCCCGCAGCCATCGGCCTCGCCGCCCTGATCCTGCTGGGGCGGCTGGTGCTGCGCCCCATGTTCCGTTCGGTCGCCAAGGCCCGCGCCCGCGGTCAGGGTCAGGAGATGTTCGTCGCCGCCAGCCTGCTGGTCGTGGTCGCCGCCGGCCTCGGCGCCCAGGCGGTCGGCCTGTCCATGAGTCTGGGCGCCCTCGTCGCGGGCGTCCTGCTGGCCGAGACCGAGTTCCGGCGCGAGGTCGAAATCTCGATCGACCCGTTCAAGGGTCTGCTGCTGGGCGTCTTCTTCATCGGCGTCGGCAGCGGGCTGGATCTGGACGCCGTCGCTGCCGATCCGTGGGGCGTCGTGGCGCTGGCCATCGCCATCACCGTGGCCAAGATCGGCGTCATCTTCACCCTCGCCCGGCGCTGGGGGCTCGGCCCGCTGGCGGCGCTCGAGACCGCCCTCGTCCTTGGGCCCGCCGGCGAGTTCGCCTTCGTCATCCTGACCGCCGGCATGGTCGAGGGCGTGGCCCCGCCGGGCATCACCCAGTCGGTCCTGCTGTCGGCGACGCTCAGCCTGTTCACCATCCCCTTCCTCGCCCTGCTGGGCCAGAAGCTGGCCACCCGCCGCATCGAGACCCAGGTCGACCTGCCCGCCGCCGCCCTTCAGCCCCCCGACTCCAGCGGCCAGGTGCTGCTGGTCGGCTTCGGCCGCGTCGGGCGTCTGGTCGGGGAGATGCTGACCGAGCACAACCAGTCCTTCGTCGCCCTCGACACCGAGCCGGGCATCGTCGCCGGCGCGCGGCGCGAAGGGCTGAATGTCCACTATGGCGACGCCGGCCGCCGCGAAATGCTCGAGCTGTGCAATGTCGCCACCGCCCGCGCCCTGGTGGTGACCATGGATGCCCCCGGCAAGGTCGATGAGGTGGTCCAGGCCGCCCGGGCCCTGCGCAAGGACCTGATCATCATCGCCCGCGCCCGCGACGACCGCCACGCCGTGCGCCTCTACAGCTATGGCGTCACCGACGCGGTCCCGGAAACCACCGAGGCCAGTCTGCAGCTGGCCGAGAACACCCTCGTCGATCTGGGCGTGCCCATGGGTCTGGTGCTGGCCTCGATCCACGAGCGGCGGGATCGGTACCGCGATCTGTTCCAGGCCGCCCAGCCGGGGACCTCCGAACGACCCAACCGGGCCCTGCGCCGGGGGCTGTCCGCTGCGACCACCGGTCGCGCCGACAAGGGCAAACCGGACGACGTCTGACGCCAATCGTTCGCATTTTGGTCATTGTTCGGTGAGAAAGCGGCGTTTCCGCCCTCCCCGGCGACAGCAACCCCTGCCCCTGCGGTCGTTCTCCGAACACCTCGATCCGGCCCGACCGTCCTCGCCCCCCTGTGAGTACCTATCTTAAATGCGTGATATTGTTCTGAACCCGCCCGTCGATGCCGCCGAAGCCCATGGCTCGGAAACGGGCGCCCGTCCGCTGAACCGCCGCCAGGTCGCCAAGCAACGCACCCGCGGCAAGGTCATCGACGCAGCCCGCAACCTGTTCGCCCAGCGCGGCTATGACGCCGCCACCATCCGCGACATCGCGCGCGAGGCGGGCATGTCGACCGGCGCCGTCTTCGCCAATTTCCAGGACAAGTCGGAACTGTTCGACACCGTGCTGGCCGAGGATCTGGCCCTCCTGGCCGAGGCCCTGACGCGCGGCGTCAAGGCCGGCACCGACCTGAAGTCGCGCCTGCTGGGCGGCTTTGTCGCCGGCTATGAAGCCACCCTCGAACAACTCCCCCTCGTTCAGGCCG
>JAHJYN010000156.1 GCA_018826885.1 Alphaproteobacteria bacterium
GGATGCGCTCATCCCCCAGACATAGGGCGACGGGCCGCGTGTGTGAACCGCCCCCGGGACGTGCCGCGCGTTGACCTTTGGCGGCGTTCTCGACATAAGGGCGGGCTTCGAGGTGCCGCTCCGCAAGGGGCGGCCCTGTTTGCTTATCCCACCACGCGCGCGGTCCGATGACGGTCGCGCCCCAGAGCGTCAGATCGTCCATGCAAGTCGTTGAAAAGTCCGCCGCCGGCCTCAGCCGCGTGATCGAGGTTATCGTTCCCGCCACTGAGCTGAACGAAAAGCTGGATGCCCGCATCAAGGAAGTGGCCCCCCAGATGAAGCTCAAGGGCTTCCGTCCGGGCAAGGTGCCGGCCTCGCATGTGCGCAAGGCCTATGGCCGGGACTTCATGGGCGAGATCGTCAACGCCACCCTGAACGAATCCAGCCAGAAGGCTCTGGAAGACGCCAAGCTGCGCCCGGCCGCTCCGGCCGAGATGAAGCTGACCAGCGACATGGACAAGGTCGTCGCCGGCCAGGCCGACCTCGCCTATGAAATGTCGCTTGAGGTCATGCCCGACTTCACCCCGGTCGACCCCAAGACGCTCAAGCTGGAGCGCCCGGTCTATGAAGCGACCGACGCCGACATCGAAGAGACCCTCAAGGAACTGGCCTCGCAGTCCAAATCCTACGAGGACAAGACCGGCAAGACGGTCAAGGCCGCCGACGGCGACCAGCTGACCATTGATTTCGTCGGCAAGATCGACGGCGAGGCCTTCGAGGGCGGCTCGGCCGAGGACGCCGATCTGGTGATCGGTTCGAACCGCTTCATCCCGGGCTTCGAAGAGCAGCTGAAGGGCGCCAAGGTCGGCGAGGAAAAGGTCGTCGAAGTGACCTTCCCGGAGGACTATCAGGCCGCCCATCTGGCCGGCAAAAAGGCCGCCTTCGACGTGACCGTCAAGGCGATCAAGGCCGAGGCCGAAACGAAGATCGACGACGAGTTCGCCAAGCGTCTGGGTCTGGAAGACCTGGAAAAGCTCAAGGGCATCCTCAAGGACAACCTGAACCAGCAATACACCAATGCCGCCCGCTTCAAGCTGAAGCGCGCGCTGCTGGACCAGCTGGACACCGGTCACAGCTTTGACCTGCCGCCCAAGATGGTCGAGGCCGAGTTCGATGGCATCTGGCGTCAGGTCGAGGCCGACAAGGAAGCCGGTCGCCTGCCCGAGGAAGACGCCAAGAAGTCCGACAAGGCGCTCAAGGAAGAGTACCGCAAGATCGCCGAGCGTCGCGTGCGTCTGGGTCTGGTGCTGGCCGAGATCGGCCGGGCCAACAACGTCGGCGTCACCGATCAGGAGCTGAACAACGCCCTGATGGCCGAAGCCCGCAACTATCCGGGTCAGGAGCGTCAGGTCCTGGACTTCTACCGCCAGAACCCCGAGGCCGCCGCCCAGATGCGCGCCCCGATCTATGAGGAAAAAGTCTGCGAGCTGATCTTCGGTCAGGCCGAAATGACCGACAAGCCGATCAGCAAGGAAGACCTGATGAAGGAAGACGACGAGGGCTGATCCCTCCGTCATCCTGACCCCTTCAACGCCCGGCCGCAGCCCCGCCTGCGCCGGGCGTTTTGCCTTGCGGACAGGCCGTCTCTGAGTCCCCTCTCCGTTGGGAGAGGGGGTTGGGGGTGAGGGGCTCTCCGGGTCCCTCGGCGTGAGCCGTCGCACCGGTCGTGCCACGGCGATCGCCGACAGACACCGCCGACCCTCATCTGGCGCTCACGCGCCACCTTCTCCCAACGGGAGAAGGGACGAATTGTCATGCGGACCGTTGGGCACACGCACAACCCCGTTGTGTTCTTCGTGCCTCCTTTGTGTCCTTTGTGATGAACCTCATTCTTCCCACCGCCGGGGCGACGGATGAGTGGGGAGTTAAACGCCCGCAGATATGAAACCTGACCCCGAATTCCCCCGCCCTTTCAACACCCCTCCCGTTTCCCGGACCGTTCTGCCCGACCGGGTCCGGGCGTGTGCAACCCTCTGCCCGTCTCCGTCGCAGGAGAGGCGCCTCGGGACCCAGGCACTGATGCGGCGGCGGGGGCCGGTCGAGCGGGACTGTCCGGGGCGAAACCCCGGGGTCCGGGGCGTTTCTGGACGCTCCGCCCGTCGCGGGCCGAGAGACTGGGACCTGCTGTCGAACCGGGACAGGCGAGGTCGGGACCGCAAGCTTTTGGGCGCCCCGACCCCCGGCTGAAGAGA
>JAHJYN010000157.1 GCA_018826885.1 Alphaproteobacteria bacterium
AGCATTCCGTTCGAGACCATGCTCTATCCCGGTCAGCGCCACGGCATCCGGGGCAATGAGCGGGGGCTACACCAATGGCGAACCTATCTGGACTTCCTCGATCGCACGATCGGTTCGCGTTCGCCGCACGCGGACTGATTGGCGCGAGCCTGCTGGCCCTGACGCTGGGCGGATGCATCAGCGTCGAGGTCACACGGACGGATGACCAACCGGATGCGGTACGTGCCACCACGACCCGCATCACGCGCGCCCCTACTCCCGATCAGCTACCTTCGCGGGGTGTATGGTCGAGTGAGAGCGCCCATGGGAGCGACGAGAATGTTGATCTGTCCGCCTGCGAGGGCCTTTCAGACCAACTGTCGCGCCTCTGCGTTGACGACCGGCTTAGCACCAACGCGGTCATCACCTGGTCGCCCTCGGTCACGGAGATCGACTGGTCGCCCGGCGACGGCATTCGCGGCATGCCGATCCTGATCAAGGACAATATCGAGACCTTCGACATGCCGACCACGGCGGGGTCGATGGCGCTGATCGACAATGCGCCCGGGCGGGATGCGCCGCTGGTCGCGCGGCTGCGGGCCGAGGGCGGGGTGATCCTCGGCAAGGCCAATCTGTCGGAATGGGCCAATATCCGCTCGTCGGAGTCGATCAGCGGCTGGAGCGCCGTGGGCGGCCTGTCGCGCAATCCCTATGCGCTGGACCGCAACACCTGCGGCTCGTCCGCAGGGTCGGCGGCGGCCGTCGCGGCCGGTCTGGCGCCGGCGGCCATCGGCACCGAGACGGACGGCTCGATCACCTGTCCGGCCGCGATCAATGGCATCGTCGGCTTCAAGCCCACCGTGGGTCTGGTGTCGCGCACCCATATCGTGCCGATCAGCCGCAGCCAGGACACGGCCGGCCCCATGACCCGCACGGTCAGCGATGCTGCGGTGGTGCTGACGGTCATTGCGGGCAGCGACCCCGCCGATCCGGCGACCGCCGAGGCGGACGTTCACCGCGTGGACTTTGCCGCAGGGCTGGATGCGAGGTCACTGCGCGGCCAGCGGATCGGGGTGATGCGCTTCCTGACCGGCTATTCGACCGGCACGGATCTGGTGTTCGAGGAGAACCTCAGGGCGCTGGAAGCGGCGGGCGCCATTCTGGTCGACATCACCGAAGGGCCCAACCGCGGTGCCATCGGCGGGGCCGAGTTCGCCGTGCTGCTGACCGAGCTGAAGGTCGACCTCAACCTCTATCTGGCCTCGACCGATCCGGCCCAGGTGCCGACCCGGACGCTGGCCGACGTGATCGCCTTCAACGAGGCCACGCCGCGCGAGCTGGCCCTGTTCGGCCAGGACATCTTCATCGCCGCCGAGGCGACGAAGGGGCTTGAGGACCCGGACTATATCGCGGCGCGCGAGCGCTCGTTCCGGCTGGCGGGGCCCGAGGGCATCGACCGGATGATGGCGGACCATGACGTGGTGGTGCTGATCGCGCCGACCACGGGCCCGGCGTGGTCGATCGATGTGGTCAATGGCGACAACTATCTGGGCTCGGCCAGCCAGCTGGCGGCCGTTGCCGGCTATCCGCACCTGACCGTGCCGATGGGCTTCGTCGATGGCCTGCCCGTCGGCATGAGCTTCATCGGCGGCAAGTGGCAGGACCAGCAGGTGCTGTCGTTCGGCTATGCCTTTGAACAGGCAACGCAGGCGCGGCGGGACCCGGAGTTCGCTCCGTCGGTCGACCGGATGGAGGCGGTGGCCCCGCTGCTGCGGCCGCTGCAGTAGGGGGCTCTCAGAGCGTCCGCAGGGACATCCAGTTCAGGCGCAGCATGCGAAGGCCGTAGCGGAGCATGTAGAAGCTACCGATCAGGGCTGCGGGGGCGCTCAGCAATCCGGAAAAATGCAGCACGTCGGCCATGATCTGCTGCCAATTTTTCACGATCATCCAAACGAAAAGCGTCGGCAGCGCCCCGCCCAGCAGCGTGATCACCGTACCGTTCAGCAGGCCGGCGAGGGCTTCTTCCTTGTCCTTGGGCGGTTCCATGTGGGCACCTTAGGGCAGCGGTGCCGCACGGCAAGCCAAGGTCAGTCGATCGGCTGGTGGGTGAAGCCACTGACGCCGGTCAAGGGACGGATGTCGCGTTCGATCTCGATCTCGCTTTCGGCATAGACGACCAGCAGTTCGGCCAGACAGGTCAGGGCGTTCAGGTGGATGCGCTCATAGCCGTGGCTGGCGTCGATGCCGAAGGTCAGCAGGGCCGTGCGGATGTCCGCCCCCGACTCCAGGGCCGAGGCCGAGTCCGACCGGTAATAGCGGAACACATCCTTCTGCAGGGCGATGTCGTTGTCCCGCGCCAGTCGGGCCAACTTGCGCGACAGGTGCCAGTCGAACGGCCCGGTCTGGTCGGCCATGGCCAGGGTGACACCGAACTCGGAAGAGTTCTGGCCCGGCGCGGTCGTGCCGTTGTCGATGGTGATCATGGCCGCGACGTCGGGGACCAGCACGGATGAGGCCCCCACGCCCACCTCCTCGGCGATGGTGATCAGGGCATAGGTGTCGACCGCGGGCGTGCGGCCTTCGCGGACCATACACTCCAGCGCGGCCAGCAGGGTGGCGACCCCTGCCTTGTCATCCAGATGGCGCGAGACAATGTAGCCATTGTCGAGGAATTCCGGTTGGGGGTCGATGGCGACGATATCGCCAACCTCTACGCCGAGGGCCTCGGTAGAGGCGCGGTCGTGGACCCGCTCATCGATGCGCAATTCAACCTGACTCCAGGCCACAGGCTGGGTGTCGACCTCCTCATTAAAGGTGTGGCCCGAGGCCTTGAGGGGCAGGATTGTGCCGCGGAACCGCTGCCCTTCGGAGAAGATGGTGGCCCGCGCGCCCTCGGCAAAACGCGAGGACCAGTGGCCGATCGGCACGACCTCGAGACGGCCATTCTCCTTGATGCGCTTGACCTGGGCGCCCAGGGTGTCGACGTGGGCCACCAGCGCCCGGGCGGGCTTGGCCGCCGTGCCGGGCAGCTTGGCCCGGATCGCGCCGCGCCGCGTCATGTCGAACGAAATGCCCAGCCGCTGCAGCTCGCGACAGACCTCCCAGACGGCCTCATCCGTATAGCCCGTGGGGCTGGGGATGTTCAGCAGGCGCGACAGGCGTTCGGTCAGATAGGTGGCGTCGATAGCGGGAAGGGTCATGCGTCTCCTTGATTTCAGCTGTTCAGGGCCGCCCGGCTGGCGGCCGCTCCCGACAGGGGGAACAACAGGTCGATGAACCGCTCGGCCGTCGGCTGGGGCTCGTGATTGGCCAGACCGGGGCGTTCATTGGCCTCGATGAAATGATAGTCCGGGCCCCGGTGGTCGGGCACCATCAGGTCGATCCCGGTGACCGAAATGTCGATGGCGCGGGCCGCCATGACAGCGGCGTTGATCAGGGCAGGGTGCACCTCGCCGGTCACATCATGGATGGTGCCGCCCAGATGCAGATTGGCGGCCTTGCGGACGCGGATTTCCTCACCGGCCGCGGCCACGTCGTCGACGCTGTAGCCCGCTTCGGCCAAGGTGCGCCGGGCCTCGGCATCCAGTGGGATGCGCGACTCTCCACCGGTCGCGGCCGCACGCCTCCGGCTCTGGTGGGCGATCAGATCGCGCAGGGTCGACCGCCCGTCCCCGACCACGCGCGGCGGGCGGCGGATGGCGGCGGCCACCACCTTGAAGTCGATGACCACCAGCCGCAGGTCCTCGCCCTCGACATGGTCCTCGACCAGCACCTCGGGGCAGAGGGTGCGGGCTTCCTTGATGGCGGCCTGCACATCGTCCATCGACGTCAGGCCGACGGCCACGCCCTTGCCCTGTTCGCCGCGCGCCGGCTTGACCACGAGGGCAGGACGGTCGGCCAGCGCTACGGTCAGGGCTTCGGTATCATCCGGGTCGTAGCGCTGCGGCACCGTCAGCCCGGCGTGTTCGACAATGCGGCGGGTCATCCGTTTGTCGTCGCAGATGCTGACCGCCACGGCTGAGGTCAGTTCCGACAGGCTCTCGCGACAACGGATCGACCGGCCGCCCCAGGTCATGCGCACCAACCCGCCCTCGGCATCGAGCACATCGGTGGCGATCCCCCGCCGCCGCGCCTCATCGACGATGATCCGGGCATAGGGGTTGAGATCACTGGCCGGATCCGGGCCCTTGAACAGGGGCTCATTGATCGGGTTCTTGCGCTTCACCCCGAAGAAGGAGACGCGGCGAAAGCCCAGCTTCTCATACAGGGCGATGGCCTGTTCGTTGTCGTGAATGACGGACAGATCCATATAGGCCAGCCCGCGCGTGCGAAAATGCTCGGCCAGCCGCCGGACCAGGGCCTCGCCTACACCCGGCTGCGTGGCCTGCGGATCGACCGCCAGACACCACAGCGATGAGCCTTCCTCGGGGTCCGAGAAGGCCTTGACGTGGTCGACGCCGGTGACGGTCCCGATCACCGCACCGGTCGTCTCGTCCTCGGCGACGAAATAGGTCAGGGCCCGATCGTCCTTGCGGCTGGAAAAGAAGTCGGGCCGGATCTGCACCATCCGTCGCGCGGCATAGATGCGGTTGGTCGCCTCGATGTCGTCCTCGGACGCCAGTCGGCGGACGGTGAAGCCCCGCGGCTGGCGCCGTCCCGGGCGATAGGTGGCGAGGTCCAGCCGGAAGGTGTGCGACGGGTCGAGGAACACTTCCTGTGGGGCCGAGGCCAGCAGCACATGCGGGTTGCGCACATAGAAGGCGATGTCGCGCCGGTCCGGGCCCTCGGACCGCAGGGCCTCGATCAGGGGCTGGGCATCGGAGAACGTCTGGGCGAACAGCAGCCGCCCCCAACCCATGTCGAGCACGGCGTCGGGCGTCATCTCGCGCTCGGCGCCGCCGACCATGGGCTTCAGCCCCTCATGGCGCATGCGTTTCAGGCGATGCGGCGCCGCGCGTGGCTTTGGACGGGACGCGTCAGACGCCATGGGACTGCAGCCACATTTCCAGAACCGCGACCTGCCACAGCTCGGACCCGCGCAGGGGGGTGATGTGATCGCGTGGGTTTTCGAACAGGGTCTCCAGATACGGGCGCTGGAACAGGCCCCGTTCGCGCGCGACCTGACTGTTCAGGCTGTCGCGGACCATCTCGAGGTAGGGGCCGTCGATGTATTTGAGGGCGGGAACGGGGAAATAGCCCTTCTTGCGGTCGATCACCTCGGACGGCACCACCAGACGGGCAGCCTCCTTCAGCACGCCCTTGCCGCCCTGGCTGAGCTTGTGTTCCGGCGGAATGCGACCGGCCAGTTCGACCAACTCGTGGTCGAGGAAGGGGACCCGTGCTTCCAGCCCCCAGGCCATGGTCATATTGTCCACCCGCTTGACCGGGTCGTCGACCAGCATGACCTGACTGTCGAGGCGCAGGGCCTTGTCGACGGCGGTCTCGGCGCCCGGTATCCCGAAATGGGCGCGGACCAGCTCGAGGCTGGCGTCGGCTTCGGGCAGATAGTCTGGATTGACCTGGGTGCGCAGGGTCGCGTCGCTGCGATCGAAAAACGCCCCCGCATAGGTCGAGACCGGATCGGTCGTATCCAGCATGGGCGGGTACCAGTGATAGCCGCCGAACACCTCATCGGCGCCCTGGCCCGACTGCACCACCTTGATGTGTTTCGCGACCTCCTGGCTGAGCAGGTAGAAGCCGACATTGTCGTAGCTGACCATGGGCTCGGACATGGCGCCGATGGTGCCGGGCAGGGACTGCATCAGGCGATCGTGCGGCACGAAGATCTGATGGTGATCGGTGCCATAGTGTTTGGCGATCAGGTCGGAATAGACGAACTCGTCGCCCTTCTCCTGATTGGCGGCCTCGAAGCCGACCGAGAAGGTCTGCAGCCCGGTCTGGCCCAGCTCGGCCAGCAGGCCGACGACCAGGCTGGAGTCCACGCCACCCGACAGCAGCACCCCGACCGGCACATCGGCGACCATGCGGCGTTTGACGGCGACCCGCAGGGCATCCAGCACCCGGTCCCGCCAGTCTTCCGCGGTGAGGCTCGCATCCTCTGCCCGGCGCACATTCTGCGGCGCCCAGTACAGGCGGTCGCGGGACGTGCCATCGGCCTCGAAGATGCGCAGGGTCGCCGGCGGCAGCTTGCGCACGCCCTTCAGGATGGTGTGCGGCGGCGGGACCACCGCGTGGAAGGTCATATAGTGGTGCATACCGACCGGATCGATCGAGGTGTCGATATCTCCGCCCGCCAGCAGCGACGGCAGGCTGGAGGCAAAGCGCAGCCGCTTGCCCTGTTCCGCCAGATAGAGCGGCTTGATGCCGAACCGGTCACGACCCATCACGACGCGGCCGCTGTCGCGCTCGTGGATGACGAAGGCGAACATGCCGTGGAAGCGGTCGACGCAGGACTCGCCCCAGGCGTGCCAGGCCTTGAGGATGACCTCGCTATCGCCGTCGGAGAAGAAGCGATAGCCCAGACCCTGCAGCTCGGCCCGCAGCTCGGGGTAGTTATAGATACAGCCGTTGAAGACCATCATCAGCCCGAGGTCGGCATCGACCATCGGCTGCTGGGCCTTGTCGCTGAGGTCGATGATTTTCAGGCGCCTGTGGCCGAAGGCGACCGGGCCGCGCGCCACCACCCCGCTGCCATCCGGCCCGCGTGGGGTCAGGGCCCCGGTCATCCGTTCTACAGCGGCGATATCGGCCGTCTGCCCGTTGAAATTGATCTCGCCACTCAGGCCACACATGCGCTGGTTCAGACCTCGCTTGTCATTTGAAGTTGGGGCGCGCAGAAGCCGCGCGCGCCAAAGCTTAACCGCTGCGACCCGGAACCGTTCCGCCTGACGCTACGGGGAATGCCGTCTTTGGACCCACGCCGCGGTCGCGATGACCAGCGTAGCGGCCAGAAGTCCGGCTCCAAGCCCGTCCCAGAGACCGTCGTCCAGCAGGGCCCCGATGAGTCCGGTCAGGCTGAGCGCGGCCAGCAGCAGCGGCACGCGGAAAATCCGCCACAGGCTGAGGTCAGCGCGGCTCACGACGCGCGTCTCCGCCGGGCCAGCCACAGGTAAATGCCGCTGATCAGGAGGACGATGGTGATCACGTCCAGAATGGCCCAGACGATCTTCAGCCCCAACCCGCCATAGTCCCCGAAATGTAGCGGCTGGGACAGGGACAGGGCCTTCACATACCAGGGCATGGACGCGACCGCGGCCAGTTCGCCCGTGCGCGCATCGATCAGGGCGGGCGTGGTCAGATGCGTCGTCAGCGGCGTGTCGCCGTGAAAGAACACCGCATAGTGGTTGTCGGTCGAATAGTCCGAGCCGGGGAAGGCCACGAACTGCAACTGGCGTC
>JAHJYN010000158.1 GCA_018826885.1 Alphaproteobacteria bacterium
AAAATGCGCGCCGGACGGCTCAATGCGCCACAGGACGACCGCAACCGCCGCAGCGCCGGCTACGATGGCGAGCAGGTGCATCGGATATTTGAAGATCTTCATCCCCTGACCCCCTCATGGACGATGGCGCCGGCGTGGGTGACGGCGGCGGCCTTGAGAATTTCGTCATCGAGGTCGACGGCGAGGGTGCCGTCCTTGAGCATCAGGGCGACGAAGGCGACGAGGTTGCGGGCGTAGAGGCTGGAGGCGTCCGAGGCGATGCGGCCCGGCATATTGGTCCAGCCGACCAGGGTGACGCCGTTTTTGGTGGTGGCCAACTCGCCCGCCTTGATGCCCTCGACATTGCCGCCGTTGTCGACGGCCAGATCGACGATCACCGAGCCCGGCTTCATCGAGGCGACGTGGGCGGCGGTGACCAGACGCGGGGCCGGGCGGCCGGGGATGAGGGCGGTGGTGATGACCACATCCTGTTTGACGATGTGGCTGGCGGTCAGGGCGGCCTGTTTGGCCTGATACTCGTCAGACATCGCCTTGGCATAGCCGCCCGCGGTCTCGGCGGCCTTGAACTCCTCATCCTCGACGGCGACGAATTTGGCGCCGAGCGACTCGACCTGTTCCTTGGCGGCGGGACGGACGTCGGTGGCGGTGACGACGGCGCCGAGACGCCGGGCGGTGGCGATGGCCTGCAGCCCCGCGACGCCCGCGCCCATGACGAACACCTTGGCCGCAGCCACTGTGCCCGCCGCGGTCATCATCATGGGGAAGCCCCGGCCATAGGCCGCCGCCGCCTCGATTACCGCGCGATAGCCGGCGAGGTTGGCCTGGGACGACAGGGCGTCCATCACCTGAGCCCGGGTGATGCGCGGCACGAACTCCATGGCGAAGGCGGTGACGCCGGCACCGGCGAGGGCCGTGACGGTTTCCTTCTCGCGCCAGGCATCCAGCAGGGCGACGACCACGGTCCCGGGCCGGAGCGCGCTGATCTCGGAGGCCGTCGGGCCGCGCACCTTCATCAGAATGTCGGCCCCGGCCAGCGCCGTCTTGAGGTCGCGGGCGACTGTGGCGCCGGCCTCGGCATAGGCGGTGTCGGGAATGGAGGAGCCCAGGCCGCAGCCGGTCTCGACGACCACGGCGGCGCCCATGCCGACAAGCTTTCTGACCGTGTCAGGGGTCAGGGCAGTGCGCGTCTCGCCATCTCGGCGTTCGCGGGTCACGGCGATAGTGACGGCCAAGCGAATCCCTCCGTGGGGTGGACTGTTCGTGACAGCCTAGGCTGTCAGGTCCCCCACGGTAAAGCGCTGGTTTCATGCGGCAGGGCCGCGAAAACGGCCCCGTGTCCGTGCTTGTGCGTCAGTGCTTCGCGGGCTTGGACTTGAGCGCGAAGAAGCCGATCACGGCCAGCGCCACGGCGGCGACGAGACCGAAGATGATGCTGCCGCCCGGCTGCAGCCACAGCACGAAGAAGGTGATCAGCACCGCGATGTGCAGCGAGCCCCACTTCGACAGGCTCATGAACAGGTCATAGGTCGCCTGCTGCTCGTGAACCGGCTGGGTGCCCTTTTCATACTCACCGTGGGCGTTGTCGGTCTTGGGGGTGGCCATGCGGATCATCCGGTCGGAAGGTCTGGTGTGCGGCCCTTATACCGACAGGGCCGCCGGGCTCAAGCGCCGTCGATGATATCCTGAAGGATGCGGGCCAGTCTCTGCTCGAGGGAGCGACATTCCGCCTCGCTCAGGGCGAGGCCGCCGGTGACCTCCTTGGAGACCGTCATGCCCATCATCAGGGCCGCTGCCATACGGGCGCTGACCGCGCCGTGGTCGCCCCCGATCCAGGCGGTGAGGGGATTCATGAACCGCTCGCACGACTGGTGCTGGACCACTTCCATGGCGCGCGCCGAGGACATGGACCGCAGGATGATCTGAAGGCCCTGCATCTTCTTGGGGCTTTTGGTGCCGTGGACGATCTCGTGGGCGATTCGGGTCGCGAAGGTCTCACGGTCCCCGTCCAGCAGGGTCGATCCCTCGTGGCAATGATCCAGCGCCGCGCGGAACAGACCCTCCTTCGAGCCGAAATAGCGAACGATCAGGGCCGGATCGACGCCCGCGTCCCCGGCGATGTCACGCATGCCGACATCATCATAGCTTTCGCGCGCAAAACGGTTTTCCGCAGCCTCGAGGATCGAGGCGCGGGTGGCGGCGGCGTTGCGCGGGCGTGGTCCGCAGACGGGAAAGGCCAATCGGATCTCCGGTTAATGTCCCCACGGCCTATATGGCTTTGTCACCAGCTGTTGACAAGCGAAACAGACATCACCATTAAGTCACCCGTCGTTGACACCGCGCCTCCTCCCCGTTCGCGCCGTGCCGCCTTCCAACCTGACTGAGCCGGCTCGCCCGGCCGCCGGAGACTGCGCAGATGCGCCATTTCAAGATCATGGCCGTGGCCGTGCTGATCACGAGCCTGCTGTACGGATGCACCGACCGGAGCGAGGCCCAGGGCCCGCCGCCGGCGCCCGAGGTGTCGGTCGCGACCCCGCTGGTCGATCAGGTCGTCGACTGGGACGAGTTCACGGGGCGCTTCGAAGCGCCTCAGAGCGTGGACGTCCGCGCCCGGGTCGGCGGCTATATCCAGGCGGTCCACTTCCGCGACGGGCAGTATGTGAGGAAGGGGCAGCTGCTGTTCACCCTGGATGCGCGCCCGGCGCAGGCGGCGCTGGCCTCGGCCCGCGCCCAGGCCACGCAGGCCGAAGCGCAGGTCGCCCTCGCCCGCAGTGAGCTGGCCCGCGCCGAATCGCTGCTGGAAATCCAGGCCGTGTCCCGGGCCGAGGTCGATCAGAAACGCGCCGCCGTCCAGACCGCCGAGGCCGCTGTCGCCTCGGCCCGGGCCGCCGTGCGCGGTCGCGAACTGGACGTCGAATTCACCCGCGTGACCGCCCCCATTTCGGGCCGCGTGTCGGATCGCCGGGTCGATGCCGGCAATCTGGTCGGGGGCGGATCGTCGGCCGCCGATGTGCTGACCACCATCGTCGCCTCCAGCCCCATCCACTTTGTCTTCGAGGCCTCGGAAGCGGTCATGCTGCGCTATCAGCGCGATGCCCGTGACGGCACCTCGGCCCCGATCCGCATCCGCCTTCAGGACGAGACCGGCTTCCGCTGGAGCGGCACAGTCGACTTTTCGGACAATGTCGTGGACCCGGCTTCGGGCACCATCCGCCTGCGCGCCGTGGTGCAGAACGGCGACGGCTTTCTGAAGCCCGGCCTGTTCGGTCAGGCGCGGGTCGCCGGGGCGGCCCCCTACCAGGCGCTGCTGGTGCCGGATGCCGCCATCGCCACCGATCAGGCGCGCCGCGTCGTCTATGTGGTCGATGCCGAGAATAGGGTCGTGGCCCGTCCGGTCGAACTGGGACCGCTGTCCGACGGCCTGCGCGTCATCCGCTCGGGGATCGAGCCCACCGACCGGGTGATCGTTAATGGTCAGCTGCGGGCCCGTCCGGGTCAGCCGGTGACGCCGAAGACGGTCGAGATCGAACGCACCCCGACCGACACCCAGGCGCCCGTCACCCGTGCCCCGCCCGCCGCCACCGCCACCCCGGCGGGCGCCCTGTCGCAACGTCGCTAAGCGAAAGACCGGCCCAGCCATGAATATCTCTCGCTTCTTTATCGACCGGCCGATCTTTGCCGCCGTGATCGCGGTGTTCATCACCCTGATGGGGGCGTTCGCCTATCCGCTGCTGCCGCTGTCGCAGTATCCGGAGATCGCGCCGCCGACGATCACCATCAACACCGCCTATCCGGGGGCCTCGGCCGAAACGGTGGCCGAGACCGTGGCCGCGCCGATCGAGCAGGAGGTCAACGGCGTCGAGGGGATGCTCTACATCTCGTCGTCCTCGACCTCGGACGGCACGGTGGCGGTGACCGTGACCTTCAACCCGGGCACGGATCTGGATGCGGCCCAGGTGCTGGTGCAGAACCGGGTGGCGCTGGCCGAGCCGCGCCTGCCGGAACAGGTGCGCCAGATCGGCGTGACCGTGAACAAGCAGGAGAGCGGCTTTCTGATGATCCTGGGGCTGACGTCCCCGGACCAGTCGCTGAACAATGACTACGTCGGCAACTATGCCAATTCGACGCTGCGAGACCGGCTGCTGCGGCTTGAGGGTGTGGGCGCCGTCCAGATCTTTGGCGGCGGCAACTATGCGATGCGGGTCTGGATCGACCCGGCCAAGGCGGCCCAGCGCGGCCTGACCGGACCGGACATCGTCGCCGCCCTGCGCGCCCAGAACGTCCAGGCCGCCGCCGGCGCCATCGGCCAGCCGCCGTTCGACACCAATGCCGCGGCCTTCCAGCTGCCGGTGCAGGTCGAGGGGCGCCTGAC
>JAHJYN010000159.1 GCA_018826885.1 Alphaproteobacteria bacterium
CGTTTCAGCTTCGGCAAGTTTGGCTACCGGGGCGGTACGGGACCGCTTCGGGCGGAGTGGAACAACCGTGTTCGGTTCCGCTGTCAGTAGCGCTCCTCCTGGCCGCCGTCACGGTCGCTTTGCAGCGCGCGGATCAGTTCGGCCTCGGCCATGTTCATGTGCTGCGGCTCGGCCAGCAGGGCGCGGGTCTCGGCCTCATCCTCGGCCTCGGTGCGCTCATCAACCCGTTGCAGGGTGGTGATCAGGTTCTCGCTCAGTTCATCCGGCGAGACGGTTTCATCCGCCAGCTCGCGCAGGGCGACGACCGGGTTCTTGTCATTGTCGCGATCAATGGTCAGCGCCTCGCCCTTGGCGATGTTACGGGCGCGGTGACCGGCCAGCAGGACCAGACCGAACCGGTTCGGCACCCTTTGGATGCAGTCTTCGACAGTGACGCGAGCCATGAATTTCCTCGAACTCTGGGAGAACCAGACAAAATAGAGACTTCCCGTCCATTGTGCAACGCCACATCGGCAGGAATGAGGCGTCTAGCCCTCGACGGGCACGGCATCGCCTCCGACCCGGGCGGCGGCCGCCAGCTCGGAGACCGCACGGCCCGAGGCCGGGTCTCGCCAGTCCGGGTCTATCTCGGCCAGTGGCCCCATGACGAACAGGCGATCGGCGGCGCGGGGGTGCGGCAGGGTCAGGCCCGGCAGGTCCAGCACCTGGCCACCGAAATCGATCAGATCGAGATCCATCGTCCGGGGCGCATTGCGTGTCGACCGTCTGCGGCCAAGGCGGTCCTCGATGCCGGACAGGGCCGCCATCAGCTCGACCGCCGTGCCCTCCCACACCCCCCCCACCACACCGTTCAGAAACGGCGGATCGGCCGGGTCAGGCCATGCCGCCGAACGCCACCAGCGCGACCGGCGGATCCGATTCAGCCCCGCACCTTCAAGATTGTGGACGGCGGCATCCAAAAGCGTGCGGATGTCCGGCCAGACCCCCTTGTCATTGCTGCCGAGAGCGATGATGACGGATGTGCTCATATTCTCTCCGGGGTCGTCCTTCCGCCCCCTCATATTTCAAAGGACATAGACGATGCACCTCTATCCCGACGAGCGCCTGGCGCTGTTCATCGACGGCTCAAATCTTCACGCCGCGGCCCGGTCGCTGAGTTTCGATCTCGACTTCAAGGCAATGCTCGACGATGTGCGCGATCGGTCGCGCTTCGTCCGCGCCTACTACTACACCGCCGTCGTCGAGGGTGAGGAATTCTCCCCCGTTCGCCCGCTGGTCGACTGGCTCGGCTACAATGGCTTCTCAACCGTCACCAAGCCCGTCCGGCGCTTTACCGACGCCTCCGGCCATGTCCGCATGAAGGGCAATATGGACGTCGAGATCGCCGTCGACATGATGCAGATGGCCCCGCGTCTGGACCACGCCGTGCTGTTTTCGGGCGACGGCGATTTCCGGAGGCTGGTCCAGGCGGTTCAGTCCCAGGGCTGCCGGGTCTCGGTGGTTTCGACCCTCAAGACCCAGCCGCCGCACATTGCCGACGAACTGCGCCGGCAGGCCGACGACTTTGTCGAACTGGCGGACCTCAAGACCCTCTACGGTCGACCCCGAACGGTCCGCGAAGACGCATGATTGCGCCTGCTGCCGTCGCCGAGCCGCCCGCAGACTGCCCGCTGTGCCCCCGGCTGGTGGCCTATCGCGCCGACAATGCGCGGCGCGAACCGGACTGGTTCAACGGTGCCGCACCCTCGTTCGGGGACCCGCAGGCCCGGTTGCTGGTCGCGGGCCTGGCCCCCGGGCGCACGGGCGCCAACCGCACCGGCCGCCCCTTTACCGGCGATCACGCCGGCTGGCTGCTGTACCAGACCCTGATCGAGACCGGCTTTGCGCGCGGCACCTATGACGCCCGGCCCGACGACGGCCTGCAGCTTGTCGACTGTATGATCACCAATGCGGTGCGCTGCGCCCCGCCCGGCAACAAGCCCCTGCCCGCCGAGGAAGCGACCTGCCGACCGTTTCTCACGGCCCGTCTTCAGGCCCTGCCGCGACTCAAGGTGATCGTGACGCTCGGCGATGTCTCGCGCCGCAATGTGCTGAAGGCCCTGGGCAAGCCGGCCTCATCCATGGCCCCCGGCCACGGGTCCGAGGCCCGCGTTGGCCCCTATGTGCTCCTGAACAGCTATCACTGCTCCCGGCTCAATACGAACACCGGGCGGCTCACCCCTCTGATGTTCCGAGAGATTTTTGAACGCGCCCGCGCGCTCATCGAAATGTGATCGAACGCCGTTCGCCTGACAGGCGAATGTGGCGGCCCGGACACAGGCTTTTCCCCTCGCAGGTGTAGACTGGGTTTCGCGGGAACATCTCCGCGAGAGCCCGCGTTTCGGCCCACAGGAGGCTGTCATGCATACGAACACACACTTCTTTTCCCCCGGCGAACGAAAAGCCGCGATCTGGGCTGTTGTCGCAGCCATCGCCCTGTCGGCCGCCGGCTTTGCCTGGGACTGGGCCCAGGGGCCTTCGCTGGGCCTGTATGAGCGTGCGGGGCAGACCCAGCTGGTCGGCGCCATCGAGGCGCAGCCCCTCGGCTAGGGCCGGATC
This sequence comes from Alphaproteobacteria bacterium, assembly GCA_018826885.1. Classification (GTDB taxonomy): domain Bacteria; phylum Pseudomonadota; class Alphaproteobacteria; order Caulobacterales; family Caulobacteraceae; genus Brevundimonas. Next base: position 2,599 of record JAHJYN010000159.1, read on the forward strand.
AGCCCTTGTCGCGCAGCAGGCGGGCCTTGTCGCGCTGCCAGTCGCGCTTGGCGGAGGTCTCGCGCTTGTCGTGCAGCTTCTTGCCCTTGGCCAATGCCAGTTCGACCTTCGCCTTGCCCGATTCATTCAGATAGAGCTTGAGCGGGATCAGCGTCTGCCCCTCCTTCTGGACGGCCCCGATCATGCGGTCGATCTGGCGGCGGTGCAGCAGCAGCTTCCGCGGACGACGCGGTTCATGGTTGAACCGGTTGGCCTGGGCATAGGGCGGAATGTCCGCATTGATCAGAACGATCTCGCGCCCCTCAATGGCGGCATAGCTTTCGGCGATATTGGCCCGCCCGGCCCGCAGCGCCTTGATCTCCGTGCCGACCAGCATGATGCCCGCCTCGACCGGGGCATCCAGAAAATAGTCGAAGCGCGCGCGCCGGTTCTCGGCGATCACCTTCGGCTCATATTTTTTCTTGTCCGACTGCGGACGCCTTTGGGCGGGTGACTGCGCCATTACTGAACGCCCGCCGCCTTCATGGCGCGGTCGATGGCCGGTTTGACCCCATCCGCAGTCGGCGCCAGCGGCAGCCGCACCTCTTCGCTGCACAGGCCCAGCTGAGACAGGGCGTATTTGGTCGGGGCCGGCGAATTGTCGAGGAACAACGCCTTGTGCAGGTCGATCAGCCGGTCCTGCCACAGACGGGCGCTTTCCAGATCACCGGCCTGAACGGCGTCAAAGAGGGCCACCATGGCCTCGGGTGCCACGTTCGACGTCACCGAAATCGCGCCGTGCCCGCCATGGGCCAGATAGCCGAGGAAGGTGGGATCGTCGCCCGAGATCAGGTCGAACCGGCCGTCGATGCGGGTTCGCATCCAGCTGGCCCGCGCCAGATCCGCCGTCGCGTCCTTGATACCGACGATGTTCGGATGCTTCGCCAGTCGCGCCACCGTGTCATTCGACATATCCACGCCGGTGCGCCCGGGCACATTGTAGAGCAGTACCGGCAGCTGCACGGCTTCGGCAATCGCCTCGAAATGCAGCGCCAGTCCCTCTTGCGAAGGCCGATTGTAATAGGGGGTGACGACCAGAGCTCCGTCCGCCCCGACGGTCTTGGCGTGGCGCACCTTGTCGATGGCGACATCGGTCGAGGACGATCCTGCCCCCGCGATCACGCGGACACGGCCGGCCACCGTCGACACCACCGACTCGACGACATGCGCATGCTCTTCGGCGGTCAGGGTCGCGCTCTCGCCAGTCGTGCCCATGGGCACCAGACCATGCACGCCGGCGGCGATCTGACGATCGACCAGGGCGGTCAAGGCAGCGTTGTCCACCTTTCCGTCACGAAGAGGTGTGATCAAGGCGGTGATCACGCCCTTGAAAGTCGGGCCGGTCATGGGAACGATGGTCCTTCGCGTGGGCTTTAGCGAGTCTGCGGAAGGTTTCGAACGTAAGGGGCGCCTCGTGCTGCCGCAACCGAGATGATGGGGTTAGGACAAACCATGCTGACATCGATCCTGGCCACGATCCTGGCCCTCAGTGCCCCTGCGCCCGAGGTGCTGGTCTCGAACCTGTCGTCGGTGAACTGGTTTGCGTCGTCGAAGTCGGACGCCAACGCCCAGGAAGTCCCGTATGGCGCCACCGTCCGCCTGCTGAACGAAGCCGAGGCCCGCCTGCTCAACCAGGCGCTTGAGGCCGCCCGCGCCCGCGACATCGACCGGGCCCGCAGCCTCGCGGCCGGGATCGACAATGCCACCGCGCGCAAGCTGGTCGACTGGGCCCTCGTCGACACCTCGGCCGATCTGATGAGTTTCGAGGAATTGGCCCGCGCGCGCGTCACCTTCGCCGACTGGCCCCGCGCCGAAAGCCGCATCATGGCCGGCGAGCGCGCCATCGGCCGCAGCTCGGCCAGTCCGGCGGCGGTCCTCGCCTTCTTCGACGGCCACCCGCCGATAACCATCGACGGCGCCATCGGTCTGGCGCTGGCACTGGAGGCTTCGGGCCGGGCCGACGAGGCGCGTCCGATCATTCGCGACTGGTGGCGGAACCAGTCGTTCGAGTTCGACAACCAGGCCCGGATCCTGTCGATCTGGCCGAACTGGATCGCGCCGGCCGATGATGAGGCGCGGCTGAACATGCTGCTGCTGGGACCGCATGGTCCCGCGACCCGCGCCATGATCGAGCGGGTCAGCCCCGAACAGCGGACAATCGCCGAGGCCGTGCTGGCGCTGCGCACCGCCTATGCGCCCGACGCCATCGTCGCAGGCCTCACCCCGGCCCAGGCGGGTCACCCGGCCGTGGTGCTGGAACGGGTCCGCATCCTGCGCTCGCAGGGCCGCGAGGCCGAGGGCTTTGGCCTGCTGGCGGGTCTGCCCGCCGCCCCGACCCATTCTGACGGTCAGAACACCCTGTGGAGCGAGCGTCGCAACTATTTCCTCGACGCGCTGGAGGTCCGCAACTGGCAGGCCGCCTATGACTCCATGGCCGGCCACGGCTTCCCCGGTGGCGAGCGCATGGTCGATGCCGAGTTCTTTGCCGGCTGGGTCGCTCTGGTGAAGCTGAACGACCCCGCCCGGGCCGCGCGCCATTTCGAGTCCCTGCGGCAAATGTCCGAGACCCCGATCACCCAGGGCCGGGCGCTCTACTGGCTGGGTCGCGCGACCGAGGCCATGGGCGACACGGCGACGGCACAAAGTCACTACGCCGCCGGCGCGGTCCACATCCAGTCCTTCTACGGCCAACTGGCCGCCGAAAAGGCCGGACAGACCCGTATCGTCCTGCCCGCCGACCCGGAAATCACGCCCGAGGCCCGCGCGGCCTATGAAAACAATGAAGTCGTCCAGGCCGCCCGCATGTCTGGCGAAGCCGGCGAAATGGGCCTGCTCCGCGCCTTTGCCTATCACCTCGACGACACCCTGCCGGCCGCGACCGACGTCGCGCAGCTGATGGACATGGTGCTGGGCTTTGGCGACCGGTTCGGCTCGATGATGGTCGGGCGGGCCGCCAGCCAGCGCGGCTGGCTGATGCCGGTGCGCCAATACCCGATCCGCATCCCGCCCGAGGTTCCGGGCGCGGCTCCCCTGCCCTTTACCCTGGCCATCACCCGCCAGGAGTCGAGCTTTGACCCGCTCGTGGTGTCCAGCGCCGATGCGCGCGGCATGATGCAGTTTCTGCCGTCGACGGCCTCGGGCGTCGCCCGTCGCCTGGGCATGCCCTATTCCGCCGACCGCCTGTGGGACCCGGATTACAATATGACGCTGGGCAGCTATCACCTGGGCGAGCTGATGACGGCCAATGGCGGGTCGATGATCCTGGCGGCCGTAGGCTATAATGCCGGCCCGGCCCGCGCGCCGCAGTGGGTCGCCCGCTGTGGCGACCCGCGCGGCGGCATCGTCGATCCCATCGACTTCATCGAGTGCACGCCCTTCACCGAGACGCGCAACTACATGATGCGGGTCATGGAGAATATGCAGATCTACAAGGCGCGACTGGGCGACGGCACGGGCGAGCTGACGATCTCGCAGGATCTGGCGCGCGGTGGGTCCGGGCCGACGCCCTATCTCTCGCTGGCCAACTAGAGGCGTTTGAGGGTCAGAACGGGACCGTCCTCGCCGTCCAGCCAGCGCCCGGTCAGGCCGAACACATCGCGCAGGATAGCGACGCCCAGCGCCTGCGCGGGCGGGCCATCGGCGTGGACCTCGCCCTGATCCATGACGATCACTCGGTCGGCAAAGCGCGCCGCCAGCGACAGGTCGTGCAGGCTGGCCACCACCGTCTGGCCCGCACCGGCCCGCGCCCCCAGCCGCTCCAGCACCAGTAGCTGACCCTCGGGGTCGAGACCGGCGACCGGTTCATCCGCGAGGATCAATCCGGCCTCCGAGGCCAGCACCCTTGCCAGCAGCACCCGGGCCCGCTCGCCGCCGGACAGCTCGGCCACGCCGCGGTCCGCCAGCGCCCCGGCCTCGACCTCCTCCAGCGCCGCCATGGCCCGCTCGCGGGCGGCATCGGGCTCAAGGAACCCCGCCCCCAGCACCACCACCTCGATGGCCGGCAGATTCCACGCGACGGTTCCGTCCTGCGGCAGATAGGCAAAGGCTATCGCCCGTTCGCGTGGGCCGAGGGTCACGAGCGCCTGTCCGTTGATCGCGACACGCCCGCCATCCGGCTTCAGCAAACCACACACCGCCTGGATCAGACTGGTCTTGCCGGCCCCGTTCGGCCCCACCAGCGCGACCAGTTCCCCCGGCATCACCGACAGGCTGACGTTGCGCACCACCGTCCGCTTGCCGCGCGACAGGCCCAGGCCCTCGATCTGCAACCGGGGTGTGGAGGCCATGCTCAGACCCTCCAGGCGCGGGCTGCGCGCCAGGCGATCAGGGCGAACAGCGGCGCGCCGACCAGCGCCGTGAACACGCCCAGCTTCAGCTCCTGATCCGTCGGGGTGAGGCGCGTCATCAGATCGGCGAGCACGAGGATCAGCCCTCCGGCCAATGCGGAGGGCACCAGCACCCGCCCCGGATCGGCGCGCACCGACGCCCGCACCAGATGCGGCGCCACCAGCCCGACAAAGCCGATCACGCCCGCAGTGGCCACAGCCGCCCCTGCGGCCAGACTGGCGGCGATCAGGGCCAGCAGCCTCAGCCGGTCCAGCGGCAGACCCAGCGTCCGCGCGGTCTCGTCGCCCAGCGACAGGGCCTTGAGCCCCGGTGCGCTGAGGCCTGCCAAAACACCTGCGGGCACCAGCGCGGCGGTCACCCACAGCACATCGCCCCAGCCCCGGTTCTGCACCGACCCCAGCAGCCAGGCCATCACCTCGGCGGTCGCAATCGGGGACGGCGACAGGTTGAAGATCAGCGCGGTCGCAGCCCCGGCGAAACTGGACAGGGCCACCCCGAACAGGATCAGCGCTTCGGGCGCCCGGATTCGCGCGGCAAAGGCGACCAGCGCCGCCGCCCCGATGCCCGCGCCCGCCATGGCGGCCAGCTCGACCGCCCCGGTGACCATTCCGGCCCCGGCGACCAGAACCAGAGCCCCGCCCAGACTGGCCGTCGCCGACACGCCCAACACCCCCGGCTCGGCCAGCGGATTGCGCAGCAGGCCCTGCATCAACGCCCCCGACAGGCCCAGCGCCGCGCCCACGGCCACGGCACAGACCGCCCGCGGCGCCCGCACCTGCCACAGAATCAGGCCCGGTCCCGACCCGGGGTCGCGGAACGCCTGCGCATATTGCGCCCCGCTCAGCCCGACCTCGCCCAGCGTCAACGCCGCGATCAGGGCCACTGCCAGCGCCACCGCCAGCATCAGATTGATCCGCGCCACGGTCATCGCGCGTCCCGCAGCCCGGCCAGCACCGGCGCGGCCTCGGCCATGAACCAAGCCGGACAGGTCAGCATGGCGGCCGGCAGGCGGACGTTCGGACGATCCTCGACGAGACGCTTCACCAGCGGGTGCCGCCCCGGACCCCGCCGGTCGGCGCGCGTCTGGTCAAAAAAGCCGAGGGCAAACCGCTCGGGTGGGTCCATGGCCAGCCGCTCAACCCGCACCGCGCCAAAGCCGGCATGCCCCGCCGCGTTCTCAAGCCCGGCAGCCTTCAGGCTGGCATCGATCAACGTGCCGGAGCCACTCGTGAACCCCCCGGCCGTCAGGTAGAGGGCGGTGACGGTCCGCGACCCGTCCGGCGGGACCGCCTCCTTCAGGGTCGTCCGCATCCGGCCGATCAGGGCCTCACCCTCAGTCTGGCGGTCCAGCGCCTCCGCCACCTCGGCGATGCTTTGTTCGACCGAGGCGAAATCAGCGGCATCGGCGATCGTTACGACCGTCACCCCCGGCCCCTCCAGCTGGGCCAGCAGCCGGGCATCGCCGCCCCAGTAGCGCACGACGACATCGGGGGCCCAGGCCACCACCGACTCCAGCGTCGGCCGCAGCATCCTGTGCCCCGCCGCTTCGGCGCGCAGCCACGAGTCCGGGTCATCCGCGCGCGGCGACAGGGCCAGCTCATGCCCCTCGCCCAGCGCCAGCACATATTGGTCCGCGCACTGGTCCAGCGACAGGACCCTCAGGGCGTCACCCTCGGGCTCGTTGAACGATGACCCGCACCCCGCCAGCAGCAGGGCCGTCGCAATGACCGACGCGGCCGCCCGGTTCACGCGCGGATCAGGCCATCGAACACGGTGTCCAGCATGGCCTTGACCAGCGCGTCCCGCTCGACCCAGTCGAAATAGGGTTTGGTGATCAGCAGCGACACGACGCCGTGCCCTCCGGCCCAGATCACCTGTGCCGCCGTGCGCGGCGGGACCTTCAACCGCCCGGCGGCGTCAACCTCACGGACCACCGTCTCAAACGCCCGGAACAGGCCGATACCCACCTCCTGGGCCGCCGTCTGGGCCCCCTCGGCCTCCTGCGGGCGGGTCAGATAGATCAGGCGATAGGCATTGGGATTGTCAAAGCCAAAGGCGATGTAGGACTCGATCAGCCGCCGGAGGCGCTGCTCGGGCGGCAGGTCCGCCTCCATGATCACGTCCTGCGCCCGCGTCAGGGCCTGGAACGCCTCCTTGCAGATCTCGTGCAGGATCGCGGCCTTGTCGGGGAAGTGCATGTACAGAGCGGTCGACGACAGGCCGACCGCATCAGCGATCTTGCGGATCGTCGCGCCCTCATAGCCGTGATCGACGAAGATGCCCTCGGCCGCGGTCAGGATTTCCTCGCGCCGGAAATGCCCCTCGCCCTTGGGTTTGCGCCGGGACTTTGAACGGGGGGCTGTCGCAGGCAAGCCTGTCCTCCATGCGGTTGCGGCCAGCCATACTGACTCTTGTCGCCCGGCGCCAGTTCGCGGCCGGATCATATCCCGTGGCTTGTCCGGGAAGATCAGGATGGGTTACCCGTATACCCGGGAGGGAATATGGGCGCCCATGCAACCGAGGAGCAGCGGCCCCGTCCGGGCGCAGATTTCGGCCCGCCCCGCGCGCTGAGCGCTGCGCGACGCTCTCTGACCCGGGGTCAGTTGCTTGGCCTGATCGTGGCGGGGGCGGCGCTGGCGGCCTGGGCATGGCGCGATCCCGCGGGCTTTCAGACCGCAGTTTCCGTCGGGGTCCCCGCAGGCTTTCTGATCTGCGCCCTGTGGCGCCTTGCGCTTCTCCTCACCTCAAGGCGGCCGCCGTGTCCCGCGCCCGGTCCCGATCCCCTGCCCCGCTATACGGTGGTCGCCGCCCTCCATGACGAGGCCGAGGTCATGCCCCAGCTGGTGGAGCATCTGGCGGCGCTCGACTATCCCGCCGACCGGCTGGAGGGCTTTCTGGCGCTCGAGGCCCATGATCACGCCACGATCGAGGCGGCCTATGCTGCCGACCGACCCGACTGGCTGTCGATCCTGATCGTTCCGCCGGGGGAGCCGCGCACCAAGCCGCGCGCCCTGAACCATGCCCTGGCCCGGGCGACCGGCCGGCTGATCACCGTCTATGACGCCGAGGATCACCCCGATCCCCTGCAGTTGCGCGAGGCCGCGGCCCGCTTTGCGCACGACGCGACCGGCACCCTCGCCTGTCTTCAGGCCCCGCTGCGCATTCGTCGACGTGCCCGCAGCCCGGAGGCCTCCCCCTTCCTCGACCGGCAATTTGCCGTCGAATATGCCGCCCTGTTCGAAGTCGTCCTGCCCGGCATGACCCGGCTGGGCCTGCCCTTTCCGCTGGGCGGCACCAGCAACCACTTCCGCGTCGACATCCTGAAACAGGTGGGCGGCTGGGACGCCTGGAACGTCACAGAGGATGCCGACCTCGGCTTTCGCCTGTGGCGCGCCGGCTATCGCCTGGGCGTCCTGACGCGTCCGACGTGGGAGACACCGCCGGGAGGCCTGCACGCCTGGCTGCCCCAAAGGAACCGGTGGATGAAGGGCTATATGCAGACCTGGGGCGTGCACACGCGCCAGCCCCTGTCGCTGGGCCCGCGCGGGCTGCTGGCCCTGGTCATGACCCTCGGCGTGTCGCTGGCCTCGGCGGCCGTGCATGCCCCCTCGGTCGCCTGGGTCGTGGCCTCGGTTCTGGTAGCCGCGGTCGCAGGCATCTCGCCTTCGACCCCGATCCCTGCGGTCAGTGTCCTGATGCTCGGCGCGGGCATGGCCTGGGTCTCGGCCTTTGTCGGGGCTAAACGTGCCGGGATTCCCTACAGCCTGATCGATATCATCCAGGCGCCGGCCTACTGGTCTCTGCTCAGCCTGGCCTTTGCCCACGCGGCGTGGCGGCTGGTGACCCAGCCCTTCGCCTGGGACAAGACCCGCCATCGACCGGACCCCGAGCCTGACCTGTCGCCCGAAACCGGGGCCGCACCGCTGGACGCAGGGCCGCCGGTGCGCTTAACCAGCCCCCATGGCCTCGAGACTGTCCCCCCACCCTGATGTCCTGATGACGCGCGACTGGGCCGACTACGCCCTGCTCGACTCCGGACATGGCCGCAAGCTGGAACGCTATGGCCGCTACACCGTCGTCCGGCCCGAGCCCCAGTGCGTCTGGGAGCCGCGCGATGCCTCGGCCTTCGACCGCGCCGATGCCGTCTTCGATCCGCAGGACGAGGATGACGACGGCCGTTGGCGCTTTGCCGGAAAGCCGGTCGATGCCTTTCCGCTCGGTTGGGGAGAGGCGCGCTTTACCGCCCGCTTCACCCCCTTTCGCCACCTCGCCTTCTTTCCGGAGCAGGCCGCCAACTGGGAGTGGCTGGACCAGCGGATCCGCGCCCGGAATCGCCCGACCCGCATCCTGAACCTGTTCGGCTATACCGGCGTCGCCTCGCTGGTCTGTTCGGCCGCCGGGGCCGAAGTCACCCACGTCGATGCTTCGAAGAAGTCGGTCGCCTGGGCGCGCGAGAATGCCGAACTGTCGGGCCTTGCCGACCGGCCGATCCGCTGGATCGTGGAGGACGCCCGCCGCTATGTCGCCCGCGAGCGCAAGCGCGGCTCGCTCTATGACGGGATCATCCTCGACCCGCCCAAATACGGACGCGGCCCGACCGGTGAGGTCTGGCGCCTGTTCGAGGACCTGCCGGGCCTGCTGGCCGACTGCGCCGCCATTCTGGAGCCGCAGGCCGACTTCCTGCTGCTCAATGCCTATGCCGCGCGCATCTCGGGCCTGTCGCTGGCCCATCTGATGGATCAGGCGACCGCCGGACGCGCCGGACGCATCGACTGGGGCGAGCTTGCGCTGGCCGAAAGCGGCGAAGACGGCCGTGCCATCGGCCTCAGCTTCTTTTCCCGGTGGTCCGCGACATGACCGAACGCCTGATCACCTCCCTGACCAATGACACCGTCAAGTCGGTGCGCGCCCTGCACATGCGCAAGGAGCGCGAGTTCACCGGCCACTTCCTGTCAGAGGGCCTGAAGTTCATCGGCGAAGCCCTTGATATGGGGCGGACCCCCCGCCTGCTGATGGTGGGGATGGAGGCGCGGCCCCACGCCCTGCTCGACCGGGCCCGCGCGGCCACCGAGGCCGCCGGGGGCGAGATCGTGGTCGTCACCCACCCGATCCTCGAAAAGATCAGCCGCCGCGATAATCCCCAGACCGTGCTGGCCGTCTTCGATCAGGTCTATACGGCGCTGGATGACATCGACCCGACCTCGGCCCCGGCCTGGATCGCCCTGGAACAGGTCCGCGACCCCGGCAATCTCGGCACCATCATCCGCACCGCCGATGCCGCCGGCTGCGGCGGCGTCATCCTGATCGGCGACTGCGTCGACCCCTATTCGGTCGAGGCCGTGCGGGCCACCATGGGGTCGGTGTTCGCCGTGACCCTCACCCGGACCACGCCCGAGGCCTTCCTCGAATGGCGCAAGTCCTGGCCCGGCAGCGTCATCGGCACCCGGCTGGATGCGACCGAGGCCCCGGGATCGGCCCACTTCACCCGGCCCAATCTGGTGCTGATGGGCAATGAACAGGCCGGCCTGACCGACGCCCTCGCCGCCGCCTGCGACGTCAACGTCAAGATCCCGATGCGCGGACGGGCGGACAGCCTTAACCTCGCCGTCGCCACCGGCATCATGGCCTATGCCGCGACGGAGGACCGCTAGGTTCCCCGTGGCTTAACCCGGGTCGTGGGCGCGGCATTGGCCGGTTCCTCCGGCCAGGGGTGGCGGGGATAGCGGCCCCGCATCTCGGCGCGCACGGCGGTCCATGAGCCCTTCCAGAACCCCGGCAGATCCTTGGTCACCTGCACCGGTCGCCGCGCGGGCGACAGCAGGGCCAGCGTCAGCGGCACCCGGCCGTCGCCAACCGTCGGGTGGCTCGTCACCCCGAACAGCTCCTGCACGCGGATGTCGACGCGCGGCCCGCCCTCGGCGGCATAGTCGATGGCGGTCGAGCCCAGCGGCGTCTCCAGCCGCGCGGGCGCCAGCCGGTCCAGGTCGCGCTGTCGGTCCCACGGGATCAGCGCCCGCAGGCCCTGCTCCACGGCGCCATCCGCAATGCCCTCCAGCCCCTGCACGCCGACCAGCAGCGGCCACAGCCACACCTCGCGCGCGGCCATCAGCCCGGCATCCGACACATCCGGCCAGCCGTCATCCAACCCCCGCAGGAAGGCCAGCCGCGCCCGCAGCGCCGAGGCCCGCTCGCCCCAGCGCAGGCCCTTGAGGCCGTCCCGCTCAATCTCCCCCTTCAGCAGGTCCGCGATCTGCGCCTTGTCGGGGGCACCCAG